>JAAYSV010000008.1 GCA_012518215.1 Bacillota bacterium | reverse complement strand
TCACGTCCTGTGAAGTATCCGGCTGCCGACATCACGTCGGCAGTCCCGTTTCGCTTCCTCGCCTTCACCGGCTATGGCAACCATTCACTCTATGTCGCTGTCGCCAACATATCCGTACGGGGAAAAGACAGAAGCCTAGGAACCAGTTTGTGGCGATGGTAAGGTGTGTACGAGGAGGGGATTCTTCGGTCGCCTGCGGCGACCTCTCCCCCCCCTGTCATTCCGAGCAAGCGGTGTTTTGCAAGTATGCAGGCGTTATGTTTCGGGGGATGGTAATGCAGAAACACGGGGCTTTGTCAGTGGGCATAGCGCCGCGAGGAATCTCGGGCAGAGGCAAGCGCTGTGCTTGACGATGGCAACCATTCACTCCATGTCGCTGATGCCAATATATCGGTACGGGGAAAACAGGAACCAGTTCATGCCGGTAGTGGTTACCCTTTCCTGTTCCGGGGAAAAGAATTGTCAAAATACAGCCCCGGAGATCAGGATGTCGCAGCGGCCGATCCCCCGAAGGTTCGCGCTCAACAAAAAACTCTTGTAGAAAAATGTTTGTTAATTTGTTATAATATAAACTGAATAGATATTTAAAGTCGGAATCAAAAGGGGGATTGGTCATGATGCGCAGGGTTGCTATCAGGCAAGTCAGGCCGGGCATGGTCGTGGCGCGTCCTATTTTTGGTTCCGAAGGCCAATGTTTGTTGAACAAGGGTGTGGTGATCAAGTCATATTATATCAGGCACCTTATTGACCTTGACGTAAGCTATATCTATATACATGATGACCGTCTGGAGGGCGTTGTGGTCAAGGATGTTATTTCCGAAGAGACCCGCCTGGAGGCATGCCATATCGTCAAGCAGATGATCAGTGTAAATGATGAGGGTTCGGGGCGGAGGGTCACGAGTCGGATCTGCAAACTTGAAAACAGGTTGATCAAGATTGTAACCAGGATAATTGATGAGCTTTTTTACAACAAGGATACCGTGGTCAACCTGGTAGATATCCGCTCGGCCGACGATTATACCTTCGCTCATAGCGTCAACGTGTGTGTGCTGTCCACGTTGATGGGTATAAAACTTGATTTTTCCCGTCACAAGATCTGCAAGCTGGCCCTTGGTTCCATGCTTCATGATCTGGGAAAAACCAAAACCCCCGATGAGATCCTGAAAAAACCGGGTTTCTTGACCGAGGAAGAATATGAGGTTGTGAAGAGGCATCCTGATCAGGGGCTGGAACTATTCAAGGAAAATTCAGTTTTTTCCGACATGGCGGGGAAAATAATTTCCCAGCATCATGAACGATACAACGGGAGGGGGTACCCCCTGGGGCTCAAAGGTGACGAGATTGACCCGCTGGCACAGATAGTGGCCATCGCCGATGTTTATGATGCCCTCACTTCCGACCGTCCCTACAGAAAGGCATATCAGCCCCATGAAGCCATCGAGATGTTCTCTGTTTCCGGTTCCAACCACAATGTCGAGTATCTCCGTGTTTTCCTCTCTTTTATTGCTGGATATCCCGTAGGTACCATTGTGAATCTTAGCAACGATGAAAGCGGATTGGTCATTGCCAACACACCGGGTTATCCGTTGCGCCCGGTAGTCAGGGTATTGTATGAAGGCGGGGACCTGATGCTGCCGCATCCTGCACCCTACGAACTGGATATGACGGAAAAACTGGATATCGTGGTCACTGGAATCGTGGACGGGGATTACAAAAATAAATCGTCCTAGTTGATTCATTTGTAAAAAAAACAACCGACAGACGCCTGCCGGTTGTTTTGATATTTTTAGCTATCCCCGATCCTAGAACGGCGCCAGGACGAGAACAATTTTACCGATCCCCATGTTGATCCCGATCCGATGCCCCGAGGCTATCTCTTCCAGGAGACTACCCCTTGATATTTCCGGAGGTTGCATCTGGTATTCAAGCCCTTTACCGGACAGATTGACTGTAAATATGCCGTTCTGAAGGTTCAGAAATTCTTTGAGCGAGGCTTCGGCCAATTCCAGGTCATTGTCAATGGGCATCCTGGCAAAATGTTCGGCGACAACATCGCGATCCTCTGCATCAATGCACAAGCCGGTAAAAATTCTGCTTTCATTTTCGATGAACTGGTAAACGGTCAATTTATCATCAAGATCGTCTTCATTGTGGATGTCGATCCATGGCTGCTGATCGAGGAAACGGATGATGTTTCTCAAAAGTAACGATACATAGTCGTAATAAATCTCCGAATTCGCTGATCGGTCAAAATCAATGAATTCCTTGATGATCTTGTCCGTGTCCCCTTCTTCAAGGATCTTGAGCTGGATTCTGCTCAGCCCGGAATCGTTTTTGAAACTTTCCAGCTCGTGATCAAGTTTTTCATAATTCAAGTAGCCAAGGTCAACAGCGGCCTGGCCAAGTTGCAGGTTGGATTCACTCGATTGGTACTTTAGAAGTTCTTCCACCTGTTTACCGGTAAGATAGCCCAATTCCACCGCTATCTCACCGAATTTTTTGTCTGTTTTCTTCTGGATCTGGAATACCGTTTCAACCTGGGTGCCTTTCATCAGCCCTTCCGACATGGCCAGGGTACCTATTTTGATTCTGACATCTTGCATGTGGGCCAGTATATTTCTAAGTTCTTCCTTGGACAGTGATTTTTTGTTAAGCAGGAAACTGCCAAAAAACTTGTCGTACATGAATTAACACCTACCTTTTATACGCGATAATGCACTGATAAGTTGTTCCTCTTTCCAGGGTTTCTGAATAAAATCCAGAGCCCCCAGATCAAGTGCCTTGCGCAGGTTTTCTTTTGTACCGGTGGATGTTATCATAACCACGTTGGCCCTTTTGTCGGCGTCTTTGATTTTTTTGAGGCATTCGAGCCCGTTCATTACCGGCATGACCAGATCGAGCAGCACCATATGGGGGGAGACCCGGTTATAAACATCCAGTGCTTCTTTTCCGTTCGCTGCCTGATGGATTTCAAATCCGCCCATCTTTTCCAGAGCATCTTTCAGTTGCCTGCGGATCAACAATGAATCATCGCATATAAGTACTTTCATCCGATCATCCAAAACAGATTGCACCCCTTCCCTTGTCTGGCTTCATCCGATAAAATCTGTATTCTGCGTGTCCAATTATGTTTTTGTACCGCAACAGTGGCTGCAAGGTGGTATTGATTTGTTTCAAACTCTCCATAAAATAAAGATTCTATAAGTGAAAGATAAATTCCTTTAGGAAAGAAAAATTAAATTTGTTTGGTTTCGATTGCCTAACCATCGATACTAATATATCATATCAAATAGTTTTCATCGGTATGTCATATAATTGTAGTTGACCGAAAATATTTCCGGAGGGGATGTTTTTCAATCATGATCATGGGTACGGGGATCGATATCGTCAGTGTTGCACGCATCAGAAAGGTCATGGCCCGCTTTCCGGAACGTTTCCGTGAACGTGTTTTCACTGCCAAAGAGATGGAATACATAAGCACGCGGAAAGGGGATACCATTCCCCTGTTTGCGGCCCGGTATGCCGCGAAGGAGGCGGTGCTAAAAGCCATTGGTTGCGGAATCGGCCCGGCTGCTCTCAAGGAGGTTGAGGTTGTTTCCCGGACGGGTTGCCCGCCCCGGATAAAACTCCATGGTAACGCCGGGGTGATCGCAAAACACCGGGGAATCGGGGAGATCCTGGTTTCTCTTTCCCACGAGCGCGACACCGCCTGTGCCCAGGCCATGGCCCTGTCCTGTGCCCCCGTGGCACATGAAGGGAAATTGTATTGTAACAACAACGGGGCAAATCAAGGTACTCCGGAAATAATGGAATAGGGGCAAGGCAAAGTTCATTTTTGGTGCAAATTTCCCACCGGACTTTCTCTCATAAATTTTTCTGTGAAGTGATTGAATTGATGCCTGCTTCCATTTACAAGAGTATTAACCTTGGACGTTGTTTCCATTCCTCAAGATCAGGTGACCAATACAGTGACCATTCCTTCATTTCCTCGTATTCCGGGTGTTCGGGATTCGACATGATTTCACGGAAGTTGGTAAATCCCATCACGCCACCCACATCCTCGGGTGGTGTTTGACCACTTGCTTTCAGCAAAAAGGGTGATTCCTGGTCATGGTTTTCGATCACACGTACAAGCCGGATTCTATGCTCCCAGTCATCACCCATATCTTAGGTGTAGGTCATATACTTGTGCTCGGGAAAAAACTCGGATATGGTATGACCTTCCATGAAAACAGCATCTTCATCATAATCCAGGGCATCCCTGCATGAAACAATTCTGGCCAGCAGTTTACGTGTTTTGCCATCGAAGATGGTAAAGTCATAAAGGTGGTGTGTTCTGTCCACCCGATTATTTAAAGCCACATTGCGGTCGGACAAATACGTCATTTTCGGGTACATTCGCGTGTGTAATTGAGCAATCCGCCCGCCCTGATTGTATCGATCTGTCGCGGAGAGAGTTGATGGGTGGCCATGAGGCGGGTATTGTCGGTTTCATTGATTATCTCCAGTCTGCCTCCGTCGATGTTTTGCATCACGTCGGGGATGCGGAGACAGTCACCGGCCTTGATATCATCATAGGCTTTTCTGTCGGGCAGCACCAGGGGCAGGATGCCGAAGTTAACAAGATTGGTATGATGGATCCGGGCAAAGGAGAGGGCCAGTACAGCTTTTATCCCGAGGTAGCGGGGAGCCAGGGCAGCATGTTCCCTGCTGGAACCCTGCCCGTAATTTTCCCCCCCCAGGATAATTCCACCGCCCCTGGAGGCGGCCCGTTCCGGGAAAGTTGGATCCACTGCATGGAAAAGATAAGCGGAGATGGCCGGTATATTGGAGCGGAGGGGCAATATCCTGGAGCCTGCCGGCATGATGTCATCGGTGGTAATGTTATCTCCGACCTTGAGGAGTATCTCTCCCGTGATCTCATCCGGGAGAGGGCTGAACCGGGGTAGAGGCTTGATATTGGGCCCCCTTATTATTTCAATGGCGGCAGTATCTTCTGCCGGCGGGATGATCATGCTATCGTCGGCCGCGAATCTTTCAGGCATTTCGATCCGGGGGAATTCTCCAAGTTGCCGGGGGTCGATCAATTCCCCATGAATGGCTGCGGCTGCGGCTGCCGCCGGCCCGGTCAGGTAAACCTGGGCATCGCGGGTGCCGCTGCGCCCCGAAAAGTTACGGTTGAAGGTGCGGACGGAAACTCCACCCGAAGGGGGTGCCTGTCCCATGCCGATACAGGGCCCACAGGCCGGTTCCATGATTCTTGCTCCCGCCCGGATCAATGTGGTCAGAGCTCCATTGCGGGCCAGCATCTCCAGTACCTGTTTCGAGCCGGGGGCAATGACGAGGCTGACATCCGGATGTACAACCTTGTCCCGGAGGATATGGGCCACGAGCATCATATCCGTGAAGGAAGAATTGGTGCAACTTCCGATGGCAACCTGGTTGACCTTTAACGCAGACAACTCATGAAGGGGGCGAACATGGTCAGGGCTGTGAGGGCATGCGGCAAGGGGCTCCAGATGATCCAGGATGATGGTGACCGTTTCATCATAGTGGGCCTCCGGAGATGCCAGCAACGGTTGCCAGTCCTTTTCACGCCCCTGGGCGCGGAGAAAGTCACGGGTGGTCTCGTCGCTGGGAAACACCGAAGTTGTGGCACCGAGTTCGGCGCCCATGTTGGTTATGGTGGCCCGCTCGGTTACAGAAAGGGTAGCGACTCCTTCCCCGCCATATTCCAGTATTCTACCCATGCCACCCTTGACGGTGAGGCGGCGCAGGATTTCCAGAATGATATCCTTGGCGCCGACCCAGGGGGGCAGGTGCCCCTGCAGCTCGATCCTGGTTATGGAAGGCATATGAAGATAAAAGGGTTCGCCGGCCATGGCCACGGCGACATCCAGCCCCCCGGCGCCGATAGCCAGCATTCCCAGCCCCCCGGCGGTGGGGGTATGACTGTCCGATCCAAGAAGAGTCTTGCCGGGTATGCCGAAACGTTCAAGATGAACCTGGTGGCAGATCCCGTTCCCCGGGCGTGAAAAATGGATTCCATACCTGGCGGCCACGGTCTGCAAATAAAGGTGGTCGTCGGCATTCTCGAAGCTATTTTGCAGTGTGTTGTGATCGATATAACTGACCGATAATTCGGTGGTTACCCTGTCCAGATCGAGTGTTTCAAGTTGAAGATAAGCCATGGTGCCTGTTGCATCCTGGGTCAGGGTCTGGTCGATGGTTATCCCTATCTCGGTTCCCGGTTCCATATTTCCGGAAACGAGATGATCTTTCAAAATTTTTCTGACAATGCTGCCCCCCAAAGAATTCTCCTCCCTCAAGTTTCCCGATGTATTTGTTCTACAAGCAATATAACAGAAAAGAAAAGGGGACTCAAACATAATTGAAGGCAAGAGCCATGAAAGGGCGAGAAGAAGACCTTGCCCGCCAATGACAACGTAAAAGCCTTCCTCATTGCCAACCATATAAAAAAACGCTTTACCTGTCAGATTCCTCGCGGCGCTATTCTGTCACCCCGGTGTTACCGTTTCTACATCATTATTCTCTATAGCTTCATGTTGGTGTTCTTGTTAAATACCGCTTGCTCGGAATGACAGGGGGGGAGGTCGCCTTTTATAATTATACTGTCATTCTGAGGGAGCGGCGGTGTATGCCGCGACCGAAGAATCCCCTCCTCAAGCACCCCTTACTACCGCCATAAACCGGTTCCTGCTTTTATCTTTTTCCCGTACCGATATGTTGGCGTAAGCGACATGGAGTGAATGGTTGCCATAGCCAAGCACAACGTTTCCCTCTGCCCGAGATTCCTCGCGGCGCTATTCTGTCACCCCGGTGCTACCGTTTCTACATCATTATTCTCTATAGCTTCATGTTGGTGTTCTTGTTAAATTCCGCTTGCTCGGAATAACAGGGGGGGGAAAGAAAACGTGGGCGGCCAATCAAACCCTTTGTTGATACCCCTTGCTTGCAGGGGGAAGTTATTTCCCGGGTTTGTCTTTTCCCGTACCCTAGAAAACAAAAAGAAAGCCACAGCCACCCGAAGGATCGTAACCATGGGAAGTTCAAAGCTTGAGGGGATTGTTGGACAGGCAAGAACGAACAGGGGGTGAAAGCAGGAATTCGATATTGACAAAGAGAAAGGGAAGAAAAAGCAAGCGGGGATATTCAAGGCGGACAGCGAGAAGCTGCAACATTGAAGCCTTCAGATCAATTATGAAGAAGGAAGGCAGAACCTATTTCAGAACCGAAAGAAACCGTTCCCACGAAAAAAGAACAATACATGATCCTTGCCGCGGTCATGCTGGGCGGGATCATGGGGCCCATCGATGCCAGTATCGTCAATGTTATTTTACCAACCATGGCCAGTTTTTTCGGGGCTTCCATCGACATCGCGCAGTGGGTTCCGCTGATTTACCTTCTCACCATCAGCAGCCTTCTGTTGTTTTATGGCCGCCTGGGGGATATCCTTGGCTACAAACGTGTTTACATGGCGGGGCTGGCATGCTTTGTCGTTACGTCCGGTTTCTGCGGCCTGGCATCGTCCATCTACTGGCTGATAGTTTTTCGGGCCATCCAGGGGATAGGTGCGGGGATGATGATGGCCGTGCCTTTTGCCATTCTTACTGCCGTGTTCCGCCCCGAGAAGCGGGGTCGGGCACTGGGCATCAATGCCATCAGTGTCTCGGTCGGGTTGGCCCTCGGTCCCTCCCTGGGGGGGATGCTAACCTCGCTATGGTCCTGGCGTCTGGTCTTCCTGGTCAACATTCCCATCGGTATAGCGGCATTGGTCTGGGGAATGAGGGTTATTCCCGATTTGAAAGGGAAGCGGGGCCGGATCGATATTGCCGGCGCTGCCACAGCTTTCCTCTGCCTTTTTTCCTTTCTGTTTTTTATCAACAGGGTGCAGGGTAGGGGGATGGGGCTCGTAACCGGTGTAGCCCTGGCCATCGCTCTGATTGCCGGTGTTTTGTTTGGCTATATCGAGACTCGCACACCGCAACCCATGGTCAATCCGGCCCTGTTCAAAAATCGCATTTTCACCCTTGGAACCGTCAGTTCCCTCCTCAACTTTGCTTCACAGTACATTCTGGTCTTCCTGACCCCTTTTTATCTTCAGCGGGTGATCCATCTTTCCCCGGACAGAATCGGCCTGCTGATGACCTGTTTCCCGTTGACGGTGATGGTCATTGCTCCGTTCAGCGGCACCCTGTCCGATCGTCTGGGGACCAGATGGTTGGCCGTGGCCGGAGCGGCAATCTGTGCCGCGGCGCTGGTGACGATGGCTTTCTTGCCCGCGGACGCATCTGCCTTGACTGTGGGGTGGCGGCTGGCCTTTTTTGGACTGGGAACGGGGATCTTTCAATCTCCGAACAACAGTTCGGTCATGGGCAATGCCCCCCGGCCTTACCTGGGAATTGCTTCCGGTATTCTGGGAACGGCGCGCAATACGGGGATGGCTTTGGGGATCGCTACCGCCGGGCTGATTCTATACTCCCTGGTGCCTCCCTCGATCATAGCCCAGGAGTATCTGGGCAGACCCGAGGCATTTCATTTCCTCGGCGGACTGAAATATGCCTATCTGTTCGGGGCCGGGCTTACAGCTCTGGCAGCCTTCTTCTCGATGGTGCCAGCCAGGGCAACCGTGGGCTCGGGTTCGGTTTCCTGATGTGATGTGCCCCGGTACAGGTACTTTCCCACGTATTTACGCATTTGTATGCCTCGGTATGTTTGGCAATCAAGTTCCATTTTGACCAACATCGATTTTTTTCTTGCCTTTCCAGATCCTGAACGCCCATGCCGGTTTCTGATAGTTCGGTTGAGTCTTTTCAGCAGCAATCGGACTGGCAACCGACAATTTTCAAAAAAAACTGCAAAATAGATATTGACATTGTCGGGGTAGGGGTGTATTCTGTAAAAAATCGGGGATGTTTACTTCAACTTGGTGAGCTGATGCCCACAAGTTGTTATTTTTTTAAACAATACCCGAGTGAATCAGTCGGAATTAAAAATGGAGTGATTCAAGCATGCGTCTTTCCACAAGGGCAGAGTATGGTGTGCGGGCGATGGTGGTTCTGGCTCTTGAATTTGGTTATGGGCCGACCCCTTTGAGGAAAATTGCCCAAAGGGAAAGGATATCATATCAGTATCTTGAACAGATATTTCCGCTTTTGAAAAAAGCGGAACTTGTGGAAAGCGTGCGGGGAAGATACGGTGGGTATCAATTGGCCCGTGAACCATCGATGATCAGCGTCGGTGACATAATCAGGGCTGTGGAAGGCCCCATTGCGCCAGCCAGGTGCGTAGCCCGGGGGATAGACCGCGAGCAGCCAAAGTACTGTAAATTTCCGGAGGATTGTGTAAGCCGCAGGGTATGGGTCCAGCTACGCGACCATATTGTTATTTTTGTTGACAGTATTTTTCTGGAAGATATGGTGAACTGGAGTCGGGAAAGAGCGAGGATGAAAATGCAGTAAGACGTTGTGCAATGCTACATTTATTCATTGATGCTTGCCCTGCTGTCCATGCATACCGGGGATGTAAATGCCCCTGCAGCGCGGGAGGGCAAGGTTCGAGGAGGAGAGGACGATGAGTGGAAGGAAAATCTATATGGATCATGCGGCAACCACTCCCCTGAGGGAGGAAGTTCTGTCCGAGATGTTGCCTTACCTGCGTGAATGTTTTGGCAATCCCTCCAGCATTTACAGTATGGGGAGGGAAGTTCGCAAGGCCCTGGTCAGAGCGCGGGAAAGAACCGCGGAGGCCCTGGGGGCATCGCCGGAAGAGGTTGTTTTTACTTCCGGGGGTACCGAGTCAAACAATATTGCTATCCGCGGAGCATTGAAGCACAGGGGAGGGACAGGGCACTTGATTGCCTCCGGGATTGAACATCCGGCAGTCATGGATGTATTCAAGGAACTTTCCACCGAGGGGTATGATGTGACTTTTCTGCCTGTAGATCGGTACGGGATGATCGACATCGGTGAACTCGAACGGGCGCTGCGTGAAGATACTGTTTTGATTTCTATCATGATGGCCAACAATGAGGTAGGCACCTTGCAACCTGTTGAGGATGTGGGCAAGATTGCGGCAGAACGAAATATAATTTTTCATACCGATGCGGTGCAGGCGACGGGAAATATTCCTGTTGATGTCCGCAAGATAGATTGCGATTCTCTGTCGCTTTCGGCTCACAAGTTCAACGGGCCCAAGGGAGTGGGGGCTCTCTATATCAACCGCAGGCTGAAGGTGTCGCCGCTGTACAGGGGTGGCGGGCAGGAAGGCAGAATAAGGCCGGGAACCGAGAATGTGCCCGGCATCGTCGGCCTGGGCAAGGCTCTGGAGCTTTCCGTACAGGATCTGCCCTCAAGAATGAAAGAACTTGCGGAGTTGAGGGACTGTTTGATCAGGGGGCTGGTGGCCCTGGATGAGGTTGACCTCAACGGGCATCCTACCGAGCGTCTTCCCGGTAATGTCAATGTATGTTTCAAATACGTGGAAGGGGAGGCCATCCTGCTGGGGCTTGATCTGCAGGGGGTGGCTGTTTCCAGCGGTTCTGCTTGCGCTTCGGAGGATGCAGAACCATCGTATGTTTTGCGGGCCATGGGCCTGGATCACATGTCGGCACGGGGTTCGATAAGGTTTTCACTGGGCCGGGGAAACACGCCCGATGATGTTGAATATGTCCTTGGCATTGTCAAGCCGATGCTGGAAAGGTTCAGAAAGATGTCGGCGGCCTATATCCGGCCGCGGTAAATCATTGTTCATGGAGGTGAAGGGATGTACAACGAGAAAGTGATCGATCATTTCAGCAACCCCAGAAATGCGGGGGAGATGGAAGACCCCAGTGTGGTCGGGGAATCAGGCAGTTTCAAATGTGGGGATACGATGAAGTTGTACATCAAGGTCAAGGAAGGTGTTATCGAGGATGTGAAGTTCCAGACCTTCGGTTGTGGTGCGGCGATTGCTTCCAGCAGCATGCTCACGGAAATGGTCAAGGGAAAGACCCTTGACGAGGCATTGAAGATTACCAATGAAGATGTGGCCGAGGAACTGGGCGGGCTTCCCCCGCTGAAGGTGCATTGTTCCAACCTGGCGGCAGATGCATTGCAAGACGCAATCAAAAAGTATCGGGGGGCGGAATAAGTTTGAACTGCCGGCATATATCAGTTAATGAGTGTGTGGCCGGGAGGTTGAAACCTTGTTCAGTTCTTTTTGGCAACGGATACGCCGGATGCCGAGCCATGGCCGTGGCCGGTTCGGAAGAAAACCGGGAGGAGAATATATCAGCGGGCACCTGGGCATAATCTTGCTTTTATTCCTGGGACTGATCGTATTTTTTGCCAGGGGGTCATGGGGTGATGGCAACAGCATTGATTTCCCTGCCCCGGGAAGGGGGAAAGATGATCTGCTGGCGTCAATTCCCCATATATTGCTGAAACAGGGGATTCCGGGGTTGCAGAGGATGGCAGCACCGGATTTTTCTTCGCGTTTTTTTATTGTAACCATGGCTGGATTGTTGACGGGGATATATCTTGATCATCCCGCCAGCTTGCTGGCTGGAAGTTTCTCCGGCCTGGTGGCAGTTCCGGTTCCGGCCGGTGGGGATGCTGCCGTGACCACGGATGTGCTGCCCGCTCGGGGAGTTACAGGCGAATTGCAGGGCGGGGGGAACGAGAATGAAATCACGAGTACCGTTACCACCTTCCCTCCCCATGTGAAGCCGAAGATATTGATCTATCATTCGCATATTACCGAAACTTATTACCCCACTGCCGGCGAATATTTTTCCCGCAACCTGAATGTCACCGTGGCCAGATTGGGACGGATTCTGGCGGAATCGCTGGAGAGGGATTATCATATTCCGGTGATGCACTGCACGCTAATTTTTGACCTGCCCCGCCGTACGGCTTACCAGAAGGCCCGGCCCGAGATAAGCAAGCTCCTCGAAGAAAATCCCCAGATCAATATGGCGGTGGATCTGCACCGGGACGGCATATTGCGCAAATTTACCACGTCAACCGTGAATGGGAAGGAGACGGGGAATTTGCTGATCGTGATCGGTTCGGGTCATGAACACTGGGAGAGCAACTTTTCTACCGCGCTCCTTCTTCAGCAGGAACTGGAAAAGATAGATGCCGGAATCTCCCGCGGTATTCTGTGCCAGGGTTTTACTTACAATCAGGATCTGCATGAAAGAGCCATGATCGTTGAAGTGGGCGGACACCAGAATACTCTGGAAGAGTCCATCGCCGCCATCCCGATCCTTGCGGAAGCTCTTTCCAGGACGTACACGGACCAATTCGGGAAATAATTGCATCGTTGATTCTGGTATTGTTTGCAAAATCAGAAGGGGCCGGTGCCGCATCTGCGATGTTTACTCTGTATATTCATCACGATTTAAGTTAAATATTATCAGTACGGGATCTGGACATGTCCTGTTGCCGGAAAGCGAGTGAAAGAGTTGCGGGTACTGACTGTATGTCTGGTCATTTTCCTTCTTCTGTACGGATCATTTATCGCTGTCGAGAAAGGGGTAATGGAGATCCACGGCCGGGAAAATGATTCGAGGGCCCTGAGCCTGTCTTGCAGGGACAGGATTGTTTATATTATTTTTGCCGGTGAACGTTACGAAATCGATCTGATCGAAGTTTACAGTTTCATATCCCGTATTTTTACAGATATAAAAAATTCTACTTCCCTGTCTCCATGATGACACCCCACAAAAAAAGTTGTTTTTTTACGCCCCGCAATCTTGACAAAAAGAACTAATGATGGTATTTTTGAAATAAGATTAGCACTCAAGCAGTTAGAGTGCTAAAAAAGGCAGGTTCAGAATGAAACATATATTGAGTCCGCGGAAATTGAGGATACTGAGAGCCGTGGTGGAGGAGTATATCTGCACGGCGGAACCGGTGGGGTCGCGTACTGTTTCGCGCAGGTACGAAAGGAACCTGAGTTCGGCCACGATCAGGAATGAGATGGCCGATCTTGAAGAGATGGGTTTCCTGGAACAACCCCATGTTTCAGCCGGGCGTGTGCCAACGCGTCACGGTTATCGTTTCTACGTGGATAATCTCATGGAGGATGTAGATCTCGGCCTGGAAATACAGGATGCGATAGCTATAAGCCTGAACAAGGCAAATGATGTGGGAAAGATCATAGCCGAGGCCTCGAGGATATTGTCCCAGCTGGCCAGACATACTACATTGATACTTGGCCCGCAATTCCGGAAGAGTTCTTTTTACCAGATGCGGATCCTGCCTCTGAGTGAAAAAAAAGGGCTTGTCGTGCTGATCACGGGCAATGGCTTCATCAAAAACCGGGTGATCGATTTGCCCCAGTCCCTTTCTGCAGCGGAATTGCAGCAGGTGGTCCAGTATCTGAATCTGAAACTGTACGGGTTGACCATCGATCAGGTAACCGAGTCCCTGATCAATGAACTGAAGAGGGATCTGTACCGGCGGATGGAGATCCTGGAGCAGGCATTTCTGTTGCTGGAAGAGAGCCTCCGGGAGGAGGAGAAGGTCCGGGTTGTCCTGGGGGGGACAACCAACATCCTCAATCAACCGGAGTTCAAGGATGTGGAGAAAATAAGAAAGTTCCTGAATCTGTTCGAGGAGGAGGAACTTCTCTGCCTCATGCTCGAGCATGACAACGATGATATCATGGGGCTGGAGGTCCGCATCGGCAACGAAAATCTGATCGAGGAGGTACATGAATGTACCCTGATCACTTCGACGTTCATGATCGGGACCAGGAGTGTCGGAAAAATTGGTGTCCTGGGGCCCATGCGCATGAATTATCCGGAAGTGGTCGCCCTGGTGAAATGTCTGGCGGAGAATCTGAACCAGGTCCTGGAAGCCCAATCTTCTTGACACGGATCATGAAGATGGGCGGAACAAAGTTACAGGAAGCAGGTGTGATCTTGAAAGATAAAGTTGGCAGGGCAGAAAACAAGGCGATGGACGGGAAGCAAAATGATCCCGGGGCAGATGTTGGGGAGGAAACAGAACCAACGGTTTCGGATAGCCCTGATAGTGATAGCGCCACGATGACAGAGGAACAGCAGCTGGAGCAGTTGCAACTGGAAAAGGAAGAGATGGTCGCACTTGCACAGCGTGTGCAGGCTGATTTTGATAATTATCGCAAAAGGATGTCTACCGAAAAGGAGGAAATCCGCGCCTTTGCACTCTTTGATTTCATGACGGCGATGATCCCCATCCTGGATGATTTCGACCATGCGCTGAAGACAGCCACCGAGAGGGGGGTGTCCGGCACATACGTGGAAGGGATGGAAATGATCCGCAAAAAGATACTCCAGCTGTTCGAGCAGCAGGGGGTTACGGAGATAGAGGCCCATGGGCAGGTTTTTGATCCCCATTACCATGAGGCGGCTATGCAGACCGATGAAGGCGAGGCGGAACCGAATACAGTGATAGAGGTTTTCCGGAAAGGATATATAATGAAGGGACGGATATTGCGTCCGGCAGTAGTCAAGGTACACAAGGGAACTTGATTTTGATCAACAATTTTATTGAATAAAAGAGGAGGGATTTTATATGGGCAAGGTGTTAGGCATTGATCTTGGAACAACAAATTCGGCCGTGGCAGTGATGATGGGCAACGAGCCGGAGATCATTCCCAACGCGGAGGGAAGCCGTCTTACTTCCTCCACCGTGGCTTTTACAAAGGATGGCCAGAGGTTGGTGGGACAGGTGGCCAAGAGGCAGGCGGTTACCAATCCGGAAAGGACCGTTGAGTCGATAAAAAGGCAGATGGGGACCGGCCACCGCGTCAATATAGATGGCAAGGAGTATACTCCCCAGGAATTGTCAGCGATGGTTTTGCAGAAAATGAAGACTGATGCAGAGAGTTATCTCGGAGAGAAGGTTTCCCAGGCGGTGATCACGGTACCGGCTTATTTTACCGACAGCCAGCGGCAGGCAACCAAGGATGCCGGTAAAATTGCCGGGCTGGAAGTGTTGAGGATCATCAATGAGCCGACGGCTGCTTCTCTGGCTTACGGTCTGGAGAAAGGCGAGGATCAGAAAATACTGGTCTTTGACCTCGGGGGCGGTACTTTCGATGTTTCCATCCTGGAATTGGGAGAGGGTGTTTTTGAAGTAAAGGCAACCAGCGGGAACAACAAGCTGGGCGGCGATGATTTTGACGATTGCCTTGTCGAATACATTGCCGATGAATTCAAGAAAGACCAGGGTATTGATCTTACCAAGGACCGCATGGCCCTGCAGAGGTTGAAGGAGGCGGCGGAGAAGGCGAAAGTCGAACTTTCAAGTGTTACTTCCACCAATATCAACCTGCCCTTTATCACGGCGACCCAGGAGGGGCCCAAGCATCTGGATCTGGATATAACAAGGGCCAAATTCGATGAGCTCACCGCGCATCTGATCGAGAAAACGATGGGGCCGGCAAGGCAGGCTCTCTCCGATGCGGGGATGAAGCCCGATGAAATTGACAAGATCATCCTGGTGGGCGGATCGACACGCGTTCCGGCCGTTCAGGAAGCGATACGGAAACTGCTGGGGAAGGAGCCGCACAAGGGGGTCAATCCGGACGAGGTGGTAGCATTGGGTGCTGCAATCCAGGCCGGGGTACTCTCCGGAGATGTGAAAGATGTTCTGTTGCTGGACGTAACGCCCCTTTCTCTGGGAATCGAGACGCTTGGCGGGGTAGCCACCAGGCTGATTGAAAGAAATACAACCATACCCACGTCGAAAAAACAGATTTTTTCCACCGCTGCCGATAGCCAGACCAGCGTGGAGATTCATGTGCTCCAGGGTGAGCGGGAGATGGCCGCCGCCAACAAGACGCTGGGAAGGTTCATGCTGGACGGGATACCAGCTGCACCCCGGGGCGTGCCCCAGATCGAGGTTTCTTTTGATATCGATGCCAACGGGATCGTGAACGTTTCGGCCAAGGATCTCGGTACCGGGAAAGAGCAGAGAATCACCATTACTGCTTCCAGCGGGTTGGATAAAGATGATATCGACAAGATGGTCAAGGAGGCGGAGCAGCATGAGGCGGAAGATAAGAAGTTCAGGGAACTGGCCGAAGCCCGCAATCAGGCCGATTCCCTGGCATACAGTACCGAGAAAACCTTGAAGGATGTCGGTGACAAGGTGGATGAGGAGAAGAAAGAAGAAATCCGCAAAGTGATCGAGGAACTGAGGAACACCGCTGCCGGGGATGACAAGGCGGCGATAGAGAGCGCGATCGAGAAACTGACAGGTTACACACACGAGCTTTCGGCCAAGTTGTACGAGCAGGTCCAGCAGGAGGATACTTCCGCCGGAGCCGCGCCGGGGGGCGACGAGCAGGGTGCGGAGGATATTGTTGATGCTGATTTTGATGTCAAGGATGAAGGGGAAGACGAGTGATCGTGTAACGCGGACAGCTCCTGGAAGCCATGGTGTAATTTATTGCAGAGAGAAGGTTACAGATGTCCGAGAAAGATCTTTACAGCATCCTGGGTGTCAGCCGTGGGGCCACCCAGGATGAAATAAAAAAAGCTTATCGTGGACTGGCGCGGAAATACCATCCCGATGCGAATGACGGGGATGAGGCAAAAGCGGAGAAGTTCAAACAGATCTCCGCGGCATACGACGTTCTGGGCGATCCGGCCAAGAGGGAAAAATATGATCGTTTCGGTATAACAGACGATTCCATGGGCGGATTCGGTGGCGGTTTCGGAGACTTTGGCGGGTTTGGTTTCGAGGATATCTTCGAGGGGTTCTTCGGAGGGGGCTTCGGGACGCGCCGTTCGTCGTACGGGCCCAGGCGCGGAAACGACCTGCGCTATGATATGGAGTTGACCCTGGAAGAGGCATTCAAGGGAGCTTACAAGGAGATCCGTATCCCCCGCACGGAAAATTGCGATGTCTGCGGCGGCAGCGGGGCAAAGGAGGGAACGGCAGCAGAGACCTGTGACGTTTGCCAGGGGACGGGACAGGAAAAAATCGTCAGAAACACGATCTACGGCCGTTTTGTAAATGTCCAGACATGCAGTAATTGCCAGGGTAAAGGCGAGATTATCAAGGATCCCTGTCCGGAATGCCACGGGGCGGGGCAGGTGATCAGGGAACGGAAACTTGAAGTTAAAATACCCCCGGGGGTTGATAGCGGGACCCGGTTGAGGATGAGCGGCGAGGGTGAACCCGGAACCAGGGGGGGATCCTACGGCGACCTGTACATCTATCTGAATATAATCCCGCATGAGTTGTTTGCCCGCGAGGGGAACACCCTTATCTACGAACTTCCGGTCAGTTTCGCCCAACTGGCAATGGGGACATCTGTTGAAATACCCACGCTCGATGGCAAGGCCAGTTTGCATATTCCGGAGGGGACACAGCCGGACAAGGTGTTCCGGATGAGAGGAAAGGGGATGCCCAGGCTCAGGGGGTTGGGGCGGGGAGACCTGAATGTATCTTTGAAACTGGTGGTCCCCAAACGATTGAACAGGGAACAAAAAGAGGCACTGACCCAATTTTCCCGCCTTCTGGGAGAGGATCCCACGGAAGAAAGCAAGGGGTTCATGGACAGAATGCGCGAGGCTTTTGGCGGGAACAAGTAATTTTCTTCAAAAAAAGAGGCGGGCATTGCCATGACCCCGTCAATACCAGGAGCAGGAGGCCGTTTGATGCGTTCAAGGCCGCGTTTTTTTATTACGGATAAAATTCTGGATGTGGGTGGAAAATACCCGCTGTCCACGGATGACAGCAATCATGTTGCCAGTGTTCTGCGGCTGGGGAAGGGTTCCGCCGTGGAGATATCCGACGGGACGGGACGGTGTTTTGCGGCCGAGATCACAAAGATGTCAGGGAAAGCGGTGGAGGTTCAGATCAAGGAACCGTATGCGGCAAGTTCGGAACCCCCGGTGGCCATCACCCTTGCACAGGGCTTGCTCAAGGGGCGCAAGATGGACCTCGTTGTCCGCCAGGCGGTGGAACTGGGCGTGGCAAGAATCGTCCCCCTGATAACCGCACGGAGTGTGCCCGCTCTTGAGGGGCAACGGGCAGACACCAGAACTGAACGTTGGCAGAAAATCGCTCGTTCAGCCGCGCAACAGAGCAGAAGGGAGATCATTCCGCGGGTGGAAGCCCCGGTACCCCTGGATGATTTTTGTGCGGGACACGGCTCCGGGGGCGGGATTGTTCTGGTTTTCTGGGAAGGAAAGAAGAAAAAAGGGTTGCTGTTTGAAAGGAATGGTGGTTCTTCGCGCGGGGTTTCCAGAATAACGGTCGTGGTTGGGCCCGAGGGAGGTTTATCCGTAGAGGAGATTGAATCTTTGAAGCGCTGCGATGCTATCATCGCCGGTTTGGGGCCGCGCGTGCTGCGTGCGGAGACGGCAGCGGTGGTGGGGCTGGCCCTGGTCCAGGCACTGCTGGGTGATCTTGTGGGGGAGCGGTCATGAAGAAGGTTGCTTTTTGTACCCTGGGATGCAAGGTCAATTATTACGACACGGAGGCTCTGAAAGGCCTTTTTGAAAAAGAAGGTTATGCCATCGTCGGGCCCGGGGATGAAGCCGCCGACGTTTATATCGTCAATACCTGCACGGTAACCCATCAAAGCGCCCGTAAATCACGGCAATTGATCCGTAAAATCCTTCGGCGCGCTCCCAAGGCGGTGATAGCAGTTACCGGTTGTTATGCGCAGGTTTCCCCGGATGAATTGATGGAAATACCCGGGGTCGATCTTGTTATCGGTACTCATCAACGGCATGAGTTGCCCGCCATGATCGAGAAAGCAGGATCGGGAAAACCGCAGAACCTTGTCCGTCCTTTCGGGGAGTTTCCTTCATTTGAAAGGCTCAGTTACCGGGCCAACCGAAGCCGGACCCGTGCTTTTTTGAAGGTTCAGGAGGGCTGTGAACAATTCTGCCGCTACTGCATCATTCCTTTTGCGCGGGGGCCCATCAGGAGTGCGCCGCTGGAAGATGTCATGGCGGAAGTGAAGGAGATAGCGGCACGCGGTTACAAGGAATTGGTCCTTACCGGCATAAGGTTGGGGGCCTACGAGGACAGGGGCGCAGGTTCTGTTTTAAGTGATCTGGTCAGGGAGATCGACAGGACGGGTTTACTGGAGCGAATCCGCCTGAGTTCCATCGAACCGTCCGACCTGAACGCGGAGCTGGCAAGGACAATTGCTTCCTGTTCCAGGGTCTGCAAACATCTGCACATCCCCCTGCAGAGCGGAAGCGACCGTATCCTGAAGATGATGAACCGTCCATACACCACGGCTGATTTTTCTGCCCTGATCGGCTATCTCAGGGAATTGATGCCCGGGCTGGCGCTGGGAACGGATATAATGGTGGGGTTTCCGGGTGAGTCCGAAGATGATCATCTTCGAAGCTGCCGGTATCTCGAGGAAAACAGGTTCAGCAGGTTGCATATATTCCGTTTTTCGCCCCGGAGGGGAACGGAGGCGTATGGCATGCCCGGGCAGGTCGGCAGCAGGGTCAAGCAGGAAAGATGGGACGAAATAGATGGGATCGGCATCAAGACGGCCAAAAACTATCGCCGACGCTTTGTTGGCAGTGTCCTGAAAATTTTGGTCGAAAGGGCCGATGAACAGGGGGGGTACCTGGAAGGTTTGAGCCAGCATTATGTGAAGGTCAGGATAGGGGCGGGGGAGATTTCCGATGAATGGGTGGGCCGCATGGTCCCGGCAAAGATAGTAAAAGATGGGGAAGGGTTTCTACACGGCGTTTTTCCTTCCGAGGCATAAGGAATATTACCCGGGCATACAATGAAATATACAATTATTGAAAGCCCCGGGAGGGAAAGTCGCAATGAACAAATTTTTGGTGATTGAAGCCAGGAGACTTCTGCCGCTGATGTTTCTTGTGGCACTCTTGATCAGTCTTTCGGTATATGATAACTTCTTTCGGGTAGAGCCGGCGGATACGATACCCGTGATCGAGGAAGATTTCACGTTCATGACCACCACCAGGGGTGAAATCGCCGCACCGACTACCTTTCATCTTATTTATTCCCAGGAGCAGTGGAACGAGCTGAAGAAAAATCCGATGATCGAATTGCCCGATTACCCTTTCAATGATTCCTATGAAGTGGCGCTATGCACTGTCAACAGTGAGATAGAGGGCTTGCAGATACTGCCCGAAGAAGAAGGGGTAAAAAAAATAGAGGTTCAGGTCAAATTGCATCCCTATCATTACCACATCGTGATGGTCAACCGCGACAAATTGAACGCGGAAAACGTATGCTGGACCTTTCTCGACAAAGACGGGAAGGTACTGATGCAGGAAGTGGTACCACAGGGAGAGATGGTCATGGAAGAAGGGTAGCCGGGGGCAGTAGAAAACAACATTCTGTCATTCCTGCCCCTTGCCAAGGATGTGGAAGGCTGCCCTGTTATTTTTTCACCTCGATGGCCTCGACAATGATCTTCTGGATGTCTCCCACCAGCACCGCGAGGCGGTATTCGGCTTCCATATATTCTTTTACCACCAGATTCATGTTTGCTATCTCCGCCATCTTCTTGTATTTCTCTTCTTTCTCGGCAGACACTTCTTGCCCTTCCAGCTGAAGTTGCTGGATCTCCGTCTGTATCTTGTAAAAATCTTCGATGATGGAACTGGCGGTCGAATCGTCTTTCAATCGATGAAATGCCTTTGAATAGTCCGCGAATTCGGTTGAATTTTTGAGTGCCGCGGCCAGGGCATGAGCAGAATCGTAAGGGTTCATGTCTTCACCTCCTTTCTTCTTTCGATCAGTTTGTTATTTTCCAGGAAAGCGATGACCTGTTCCGTGGCAACGGGAATCGACGAGGAATCGAACACGGCTGCGTAGGGATATCTGTCCGGGCGGGCATCGGTGTAGAAACGATCGTAATAATCCCGGCAGAGGATCAGGGCTACTTGCCGGTAATCGCCCGTTTCAAACAGGGATAACACTTTTTCCGCCGTTTTCCTTCCCAGGCGGGGAACGAGGGAGGTGATGGCATGAGTGAATTCCTCTTTTTCGCTTTCCGAAAGGGGGCCATCGATATACTCGGAAACAATTCTTTCAGCCCTGGTTTCCAGGGGGGCTTCAAGAAGAATATGCATGCCTTCTTCCATGGATTGTACGAGGAAATCGGGCAGGACCAGCCGACCGATTCTCCGCCCTTCTTTCTCGATCACCAGATAGCGGGAACGGCCATGTTTTTCCAGTTGGTTCCAGAGCAGTGCTTCAAAATCTTTCTGAGAACGCTCGGTCGTAAAACCGATCTTGCCAAAAACTGACCCCCGGTGGCAGGCCATACCTTCCAGATCAAGGGCTGCATAACCTGAAGTGATCAATGTTTGGATGATCGGTGTCTTGCCTGTTCCCGTCAGGCCATGTAACAACACCGGGCGGGGATGGAGATGGTAGTTGCCCAGCGACTGAAAAATGAATTGACGGTAAGCTTTGTATCCCCCCTTGAGCCGCAGGGCGGGGATTCCGACCAGGGAAAGAATCTGGGAGAGGCTCCGGCTGCGAAGCCCTCCGCGCCTGCAGTAGAGAACCGGGGTTTTCCGGGAAGCGACTTCACCCAGCATGCTTGCCAGCCTGGCAAGTTTCGGCGCAGCATATTCCAGGCCTTTTTGCCTTGCTTCGAGATGGCCGGCATGTTTGTAGGTTGTCCCCAGCTCTTTCTGTTCTTCGTCGGAGAACAGTGGAATATTCAGGGAACCGGGTATCTTCTCCTTCCGATGCTCCCGGGGAGAACGAACATCGACAAAGATCAGGTCTTTCCTTTTCAGTGCTTCGTGGACATCAATCTGATTATCGATATGGACAGCCTCCTGCAAGCAGATTAAATTTATTATAGCCAATAAGAGAGGCGGGGCGCAAGAAAAACGGTGGATTTTATCGTGGCAAGAAGGTAATATCACCAGTGATAAAGAAGTAATTGATTGGCCATTGACAGAGGCGGCGGCCGAACGGATGGTGGCAAGATCCACGGGTGCGCCTTTCCAAGACGCATCAATCATGCTATAATCGAATGGAGTTTGCCATTTTGAATATGCGGCCATGGGAGGGAGTAAAGTTGTCTGATTGCCTTTTTTGTAGAATTGCCAACAAAGAAGCCGAGGCCGATATTGTCTATGAGGACGATGAGATTGTTGCGTTCAAGGATATTTTTCCAGCGGCACCGATCCATCTGCTGATCATTCCTCGCAAGCATATCAGTACCTTGTTAGATCTGAAAGAAGAGGACGCCGGTTTGATTGGCAGGATGCATCTGGTGGCCAACAAGTTGGCCAGGGATTTTAAAATAGACAGGAATGGGTTCAGAACGGTAATCAACTGCGGCCAGGATGCGGGGCAGGCAGTTTACCATATTCATCTACATCTTCTGGGCGGTCAGCCGCTCTCGAACTCTTTTGCCGCTGGGCGGGGAGTTTAGGTTCAGCAGTAGTTTGTAGCAGCATCCGGGCTCCTCGGACGGTCCGATCTGAGAGATGAGGGGGGGAGACAATTGACAGAGGTCAGGGTAGGCAAGGACGAGCCGTTGGACAAGGCTTTGAAAAGGTTCAAAAAACAATGTGCCCGCACCGGGATACTGGTAGAAATCCGCAAGCGTGCTCATTATGAAAAACCAAGTGTAAGAAGAAAGAAAAAGTCGGCAGCGGCTCGAAAGAGAAGGTATTACTAGGGCTGTATGCTTGTTGCTTTGATCCGTAAAAAACGGGGCTTCGCGCCCCGTTTTTTTTATTCCGATCATCCGGAAGAACGGGCTGTGGCGTTGCTTTTCCACCATGCCGGTCATATCGATTTTTTGTAAAGCATAAATTGATAAAAGGTTATGGTAATCATGGGGAGGTGCCCGGATGAAAAGAAGGAGGGGAATGAACTGGAAGGATGTGTTTGCCGATATTTTCGAGTTGCCCAAAGATATCATGCTGGATATGCCTCGCCTCGTATTGATCGGGAATCTTCAACTTTTCCTGGAAAATCATCGCGGGATCATCGAGTACGGGGAGCAAAAAATCAGAATTGCGGTGGGCAACGGGGAGATTGCAGTATGCGGCAAGGGCTTGCAGATTCGAACTCTTCTGAGCCGGGACCTGTCCATCGAGGGCGAGATCGAGGGAATCATCTACGAGGAATAAGGGGAGAAGATCCTGTTGCTGTCAAGATTATGGCGCTACATCAAGGGTTATCTGATCGTCAGTGCCGAGGGAAAAGGCACGGAACGATTGGTCAATCTGGCCATTGCCAGGGGAATAAATTTCTGGGATTTCAAAAAAAACAATCGTGGGGCCACGTTCAGGATTCCGGTCAGATCTTTCCGGGAAATACGTCCCCTGGCTCGTAAATCCCGCAGCAGGGTAAGGATTTCCCGGCGGACAGGCCTGCCTTTTCTTCTGAAGAAAATACGCCGCCGCAAGGGTTTTGCCTGGGGACTGGTTATTTTTCTGGCAGCGATATACGTTTCCTCCCTGTTTATCTGGTTTATAGAGATTGATGGACTGGAGAATATAACAGAAGTTGAGGTTTTGCGGCTGGCAGAAAGCATCGGTATAAAAAGGGGCGCCTACAAGGGAAACCTTGATCTGAGCAGACTGGAGAGGGAATTGGCCAGATTGCATCGTGAGATTACCTGGGTGGGCCTGAGTTTCAGGGGGACGAAACTGCGTATCGAGATTGCCGAACATCTTCCCGAGCCGACGGTTGATGAGCAGCCAACCGATATTATTGCCGAAAAAGATGGATTGGTCTTGAAGGTACTGGTCATAGAGGGCAAGGCAACGGTTGCTCCCGGGGACATTGTCTCACGGGGGGACCTGTTGATCGAGGGAATCGAGGATTACGGTGAATTTCCTCCGGAGGAGGCCAAACCCAGGAAGGTGCGGGCGCGGGGTGAAGTGATCGCCAGGGTATGGTACGAAGCGCGTGAACCGATCATCACCGAGGAGACATCCCGAAAGCCGACAGGAAAGAAACGAAGCTGTATATGTTTTATTTATCGGGGGAAAGAGTACAGGGTGATGGGGCCGGGCAAGGCACCTTACCATGAATATGGCGAGGAAAGATCGAGTTGGGGCTGGAGTTGGAGGAATATATCATTGCCTGTAGAATTAGTAATTATAACTTACAATGAACTCCATCTGGAACGGAGGAGCTGGCCTCCGGAGGAGGCCGTACGCAAGGCCGGGGAGGCAGCCAGGAAATCGGTGCTGAAACAGTTGCCCGAGGGAGCCATTGTTGAACGATTGTTTTGTGAGGAACACGGGGATGATGGTTCACGGACGATGAGGGCCATCGCCGAAACCAGGGAGAATATTGCCAGACAGTGATCCATGAAATAAAATATGTATATAAAAAGGGCAGCAATGGGGGCGGGTTCTCTATTTGACGGAGATAATAACGCAGAGATTGGAACTGGAAAAAGAAGAGGATTCTTTGTACCTTCTGGGTCGCTTTGACGAGAATATTGATCTGATCGAGAGGCACTTCAACGTTCGTGTAATCCCCCGGGGCAATGAATTGATTGTTGAAGGGGAGAAGAACGAGGTCAGCAAGCTGCATCTCCTGTTCAATGCACTGACGGGGGTTGTGCGAAAAGGTCATTATATATCTTCTCGTGATTTCGAGTATGCTCTGGCGATGGCCCGGAAGGGCCAGGCCGGTAAAATCGGAGAAATTTTTTCCGATGTGGTCCTCATTTCACGTCGTGGAAGGCAGATCAGGCCCAAGACTCTGGGGCAGAAAAAGTATCTTGAAGCCATGCGTGAATGTGATATTGTACTATCGATCGGCCCGGCGGGGACAGGAAAAACATATCTTGCCCTGGCCAGAGCAATCGATACGCTGCAGAACAAGGTCGTGGAGCGCATCGTTCTGACCCGTCCGGCGGTGGAGGCGGGTGAACACCTCGGTTTCTTGCCCGGCGATTTTCAGGAGAAGGTGGATCCTTACCTGAGGCCGCTCTACGACGGGCTGTTTGATCTGCTGGGGGTAGACGTATTTCAGAAATACAAGGAAAAGGGTATCATCGAAGTGGCGCCCCTGGCTTATATGCGTGGAAGAACCCTGGATGATTCATTTATTATTCTGGATGAGGCGCAGAACGCCACGCCGGAACAGATGAAGATGTTTCTGACCCGCCTCGGTTTCGGTTCAAAAGCGGTCATCACGGGGGATATTACCCAGGTTGATCTGCCCAAAGGGCGCTATTCAGGTTTGGTACAAGCTTCCGAAGTTTTGAAAGGGATCGAGGGTATTGCAACCATCTATCTGTCAGAAAAAGATGTGGTAAGGCATCCCCTGGTTCAAGAGATCATAACGGCCTATGAGAGATACGAGGAAAGAAACAACAGCTAGCTCTCTGTCAAAAAAAGCAGGCGATATGTGATGAAATCAGGCCCCACGATAAAGAAATGGCTAAAAAATATATTTTCCCTGGCCCGCAATCTGGTTACCCAAAGATTTTTTTTAACAGCAGTTGTTTTTGGTCTTATCTATCTGCTTTTTGCGGTAATGATTGCCCCTGCCCGGGTGACCGTGGAGCTGGGCAAGCCCAGCCCGCGGACGGTGTTTGCCACGAGGGATGTTCTGGATGAATATTCAACCAACCTCCGACGGGAGGAAGCTGCCAGTGCGGTACAGGATGTCTTCACCCATGATTCCCGTATTCTGGAAGATGCTCTCCGTACCATGGACGAGTTCTTCGATGTCGTTTCCCGGTTGAGGGAAGATACAGAGAAGGATTTATCCGAAAAAACAGGTGAGTTGCAGCAGTATCTGGGAGATGATGTGCCGGAAACGGTTCTGGTTACCCTGCTCCAGACGGGCAAGGCCACCCTGGATGATCTACATGGGCAGCTGGAAGTCATGTTGACCAGAATTATCGAGGAACAGGGGATCAAGGTGGAAGGGGTGGAGACGGCCAAAAAACAGGCAATGCAGGAGATCGGCATCTCGATCTTCAGCCTTGAACTGAAAAAAGTCGCCGAAAAGCTTATCGAGCCACTGGTCCGTCCCAATATGATCTTCAATCCCACGGCCACGGCGGAGAAGAAAGAGGCAGCCCGGCAGGAGGTTGAGCCGACGGTGATTCACCGGGGAACACGGATCATAAGCGAAGGGGAAACGGTAACAAGGGAGCATCTGGCCAGGCTGGAGACGCTCGGTCTGGTCCGTGGGGGGCATGCCGATTATTTGAGATATACAGGGCTATTTCTCCTGTTGGTGATTTTTTTCTTTGCGGTGGGCATCTATCTTTATGTCTTTCAGAAAGATATTTACGCCAATACTTCCATGTTGGTGTTGCTGGGTTTGATCGTCGTCATCACCCTCATATTTGCCATGGCAGTCAATTATTTTTCCGCATACCTGATGCCAATCGCAGCTGCGGTCATACTCATTACCATACTTTTCGATTATCGATTGGCGATCCTGCTGAATGCAATCTTTGCCCTGATGGTCGGCCTGATAACGGGTGGGGAAACCAGCATCATCATCATGTCCCTGATCGGTGGGCTGGTGGCTATATTGACCGTCTCCCGGCTTAGCAGGAGGACCGACCTGGTAAAGGCGGGCCTCTATGTTTCCATGGTAAATGCGGTGATCATCATTGCCGTTTTTCTCCTTCTGGGGAATCTGCGCCTGGAATACGGCTACATGCGGGAGTTTGGCTACAGCCTGGCGGCGGGAATAGGGAACGGGATATTTTCAGCTGTGGTGGCTATAGGATTGCTGCCTTTTCTGGAAAGTGGCTTCGGCCTTACCACTTCCGTTACCTTGCTCGAACTCTCGAACCCGAACCAACCCCTGTTACGCCAGTTGCTGATAAAGGCACCCGGAACCTATCATCATAGCATCGTGGTGGGGAATCTGGCGGAGTCAGCAGCAGAGAAGGTTAACGCCGATCCGCTACTGGTCCGGGTTGGAGCCTATTATCACGATATCGGGAAGATAAACCGACCCTATTTTTTTTCCGAGAACCAGATTGCCGGCGAGAATCCACACCAGAAACTATCCCCCAATTTGAGCGCGTTGATCATCAGCGCCCATGTGAAGGAAGGGGTGGAACTGGCGCGCAGTGAAAATTTGCCGGAGATCATCATCGATATTATCAAGCAACACCATGGTACGAGTATGATTTCATATTTTTATCAGCAGGCCCTGGAAAATGAACGTGCAGAGGTAATGGAAGAGAACTTTCGCTACGAAGGGCCCCGCCCGCAGACAAAAGAAGCGGCAATTATCATGCTTGCCGATGCTGTTGAAGCGGGGGTCAGATCTCTTTCTCAACCATCAAGTGACCGCATGGAAGGGATGGTTCACAAGATAATCAGGGAAAAACTCAATGATGGGCAGTTGGATGAATCCGATCTGACACTGAAGGATATTGATAAAATAGCGGATGCATTCGTCTATATCCTTACCGGTATATACCATCATCGAATCGAATACCCCGAAAGCGAATTGCGGGCAGAAATAGGGAGGTTGCCGGATGAAAGTTTATCTGAATAACGTGCATAGGGTAGTCAAATACAATTCCTTGCTCAGATGGCAGATGATGAAAATGATCAGGTTTTTCCTGGTCAAGGAAAACATTTTGAATGTTGAAATGGGCGTCATCCTGTCCGGGGATGACCATCTGGCCCATCTGAATGAGAAATACCGCCGGGAGAAGGGCCCAACGGATGTCCTTTCTTTTTCCCTTGACGATGACGGGGAGATAAAAATGCCCGGGGGAAAAAGGCGACAGCTGCTCGGGGAGATTTATATTTCCGTGGACAGGGCCCTGGCCCGGATCGAGGAAACCGGGGAACCACTGGAGAAAGAAATTTTGTACCTTCTGGCTCATGGCCTGTATCATCTACTGGGTTTTGATCATGCCGATGAATCCGGCAGGCGGGAGATGGAGATGCTGGTGGAAGACCTGGTTGGAAAAGCATTCTAGGACATACTCTCCATCGCAAGGGTGCAGTCCATCAATTTCACATTTCCCCTGCAGGGCCGATTCATGATCACTCAACATATTAAGGAATTTTAATTTTCTGTTCCGTTTTTCAGATAGGAATTGACTCGCTCTGTTTCTAATATTAATAACAGGCAGCAGGCAAAAACAGGATAACCGGGGAGGGTTCTTTCTTGTCCGAAGTTCAGGAACAATTCAACAATCCGTTAAAGGTGATCACGGGCAACAAACCAATTTTCTATCTGGCCATAGCCATGGTTGTGATTCTGGCAGCCAACGTATTCCTGACCGGTTATGTTGCTTTTATCCTGTTTTCCCAATTTCCCGGGAGCAGTTCGCAGTTCAATTACAAACAGTACGTGGCCAACAGCCTTCTTGATTACAATCGCCGTCTGGCCACGGAGTTGAAGATCATGGAACGGTCTGCTGTCAAGAAGGCCCTTGCCGATTTCAGCTATGACATTGAAATAGCCTCCACCAAGGAGGAGATAACCCAGGTTCTGCTTGGCCATCCGCGCAAGGTACAGGAGATAATCCTTCAGGAGTGGGAAGCGGAATTGCAGGACCAGATCATCCTGACGTTGAATCGGGATGTAGAGGTCAAGAAAATAACCGAACAGATGCGCATCAATCTGAAGATATCGGGAGATGAAATAACGCTTGAACCTTACAATATGTTGAGCCCTTCGACTCTGGCCCGGATCCAGCAGATAATATCATCTGATGACCTGGGACGTGAACATGTTATGGAGATGGAAGTGGTCAACGGCGAAGTCCACATGGTGGTCAACGAAAATCCCGAGGAATTGAAAAAGATACTTACGGAGGAAATCAATTCCTTGCGAGTCGCCTTGAGGGAACTCAGGGTTTCCGCGGGTTTGACGGAGATGACCGGTTCAGGGCTGATCGTCAGGATCTATGACCAGATCGGGGCGGTGGACAATCCTTCCTTTGTGCACGACACCGATATACGTGACGTGGTCAATGAGCTGTTTGCTTCCGGTGCCGTGGGGATAGCCGTGGGCGACCAGAGGCTGACTACCACTTCATCGATCAGATGCACCGGCCCCCTGATCAAGGTTGATGACAAACTGGTTGCTGTGAACCCCGTGGAAATCAAGGTTGTGGGCGACCCCGATCTCCTTAACAGTGGTATGGAGATAATCAAAAATACAATGGAGAGGGATCGGGGGCTTTCCTTCGAGGTCGAGAAGGTGGATAGCTTGACCTTGCCCGGTTATGCCAGGAGTTCCTGAAAACGGGGGATGAAAATGAATGAACAGAAACTTGACATTATCATTGCTTCGGCGGAGAAGGCCCGGGCCGGGGCATATGCGCCCTATTCGGGGTTTGCCGTTGGGGCGGCATTGCTGGCCGAGGATGGGCAAATATTTGCCGGGGCAAATCTGGAAAATGCCTCTTCCAGCCTTACAATATGTGCCGAGCGAGTTGCTGTTTTCACGGCGGTCTCCGCGGGGTATTACAATTTTCTTGCCCTGGCCGTGACTGCCGACAGCCCGGAACCGGTTTTCCCTTGCGGTTCCTGTCGCCAGGTGCTATGGGAATTGGCAGGAGATATTCAAATCATTGCCGCCAACCTGGAACACAAAATTATAATAACCCCGCTTTCCAACATATTGCCCCACCCCTTTGTTACTACAAAGATTTCTTCTCCGCGGAGATATTTCGGAAGGTGATTTTTACCTCCGGCAAACGGGAGGGCCAGGGATCCGGATGATAGAGGAGGCCATGCCGTGTGTACAGGCGCAGGTGAATCATTTTGCATGGTGGTGCGGGAAAATGTATAATTGGATGGCGGCAAGGCACGGGGTATGGGGGGTCAAAATATCCAGGCAGGGGGGTCTGGCAAAGGGGTGTACCGTTCGGGATTTGTGTCCATCATCGGCAGGCCCAATGTTGGAAAATCAACCTTCTTGAACCAGGTGGTCGGGGAGAAAGCGGCAATCGTTTCGGACAAGCCCCAGACCACGCGCAATCAGATACGTGCCATCCTTACCGATGAGGAATACCAGATCATCTTTATCGATACACCGGGTGTCCATAAACCCAGGCACAGGCTGGGAAACTACATGGTCGGGGCGGCTCACAGCACCTTGAACGACGTGGAAGTAGTGCTCTTTTTTGTGGAAGCAGACCATCCGCCGGGACGGGGGGATGTTTTTATCAGCCGATGGTTGAAGGGTATAGACACACCGGTATTTCTGGTTCTGAACAAAATCGATCGTGTTTCACAGGCAAGGGGCGAGGAACACCTTGCTCTTTATCGTCAACTGCATGCTTTTGGTGGAGAATACATGATCTCGGCCCTTCATGGTGAGAACATCGGCACCCTGTTGAAAGATATCATCGCTTGCATGCCGGAAGGCCCTCGCTATTATCCCCCCGATATGGTAACGGACAAACCTGAATATTTCCTGGTCAGTGAACTGATCCGGGAGAAGGTGCTGCAGCTTACCCGCGAGGAGGTTCCTTTTGCGGTGGCCGTGGAGATCGAGGAGATGAAGGAACGGGAAAACAGGGAACTGATCGATATCCGGGCGGTCATCCATGTGGACAGGAAATCGCAGAAAGGTATCGTCATCGGCAAAGGCGGGAGCATGCTGAGGGAAATAGGGACAGAGGCGCGACCCGAGATAGAAGCGCTGCTTGGTCAACAGGTTTATATGGATCTGTGGGTAAAGGTCAGCCCGGGCTGGCGTGACAGGGAGGCGGCGCTGAGGAATCTGGGCTACAGGAGCGATTGAGGTAGAAAATGAAGCTATTCAAAACGGAAGCGGCTGTTCTGCGGACGCGCGAACTGGGGGAGGCCGATCGGCTGGTAACCCTGTTGTCGCGGGAGAGAGGCAAGATCAATGCCGTGGCCAGGGGGGCTCGTAAAATCAAGAGCAAGCTGGCTGCCGGGGTGGATCTGTTTACCCATGGCAATTACATGCTCTACCAGGGGAAAACGCTGGCAACGGTGACCCAACAGGAGATCCTGGAAACGTTCGCTCATCTGAAGGAAGATCCGGCTGCCTATGCCCATGCCCTGTATTTCAGCGAACTCGTGGACAAGGTACTGGTCGAGGAGGCAAGGAGCAGGAAGGTACTGGGGCTTCTGATCGATGCATGGCGGGTTTTGAAGGAAGATCGGGACTTTTTCTTGTTGGCGCGTGCTTTCGAGATCAAGCTGCTCTCCGCGGTTGGATATCACCCCCATTTCACCGCATGCGCGGGTTGCAATGCGGAAGAAAAAGGGTATTTTAGCCCCGGGATGGGGGGGCTGGTTTGCAGAAGTTGTGCAGGGAAAGATCTTCAGGCACGGAGCTTCTCCGGAGGGGCAGAGAAACTGGTGAAATATTTTATGGATCATTCTTTCGAGGAGATAGGGGTTGTAAGGGGTAGCCCTTCACAGAAAAGCGAGATCCGTGACTTTACCATGGGAATGATCGGCTATTATCTGGAAGTGGGAGAGTGTAAATCTCTGAAATATATCAGGCGGCATTTCCCCGACGGGGAATGAAGAACTGAAAGGAGGTTGAAGCGTTGGTTTTTCAGAACATCATTGTTTTTCTGCAAAAATTTTGGATGGAACAGGACTGCCTGCTCTGGTACCCCTATGATATGGAAAAGGGGGCGGGAACCATGAATCCGGCTACTTTTTTAAGGGCGCTCGGCCCGGAACCATGGGCGGTGGCTTACCTGGAGCCTTCGCGAAGGCCGCAGGATGGGCGCTACGGGGAGAATCCCAACAGGCTTTTCCAGCATTTGCAATTCCAGGTGATCATCAAACCTGCTCCGGCCGATATACAGGATCTGTACATAGAGAGCCTGAGAGTTCTGGGGGTTGATCCGGCCGAACATGACATCCGTTTCGTGGAAGACAACTGGGAGTCACCGACACTCGGAGCCTGGGGATTGGGGTGGGAGGTATGGCTCGACGGGATGGAGATAACCCAGTTCACATATTTTCAGCAGGTCGGGGGCTTTGATGTGGAAGAGGTCGCGGTGGAGATCACATACGGGTTGGAACGGATAGCGATGTATATTCAGGACAGGGATAACGTCTATGACCTCATATGGAAGAAGGGTGTATCTTACGGGGAGATCTTCCGAAGGGCGGAATGGGAACATTCCACTTACAGTTTCGAGGCATCCGATATGGATATGTTGCTTCGGCTTTTCACTCTCTACGAGGAAGAAGCACGCACTCTACTACAGAGTGATTTGATCATACCTGCTTACGATTATATTCTGAAGTGTTCGCATGTATTCAATCTGCTGGAGGCCAGGGGGGCGATAAGTGTCACCGAAAGAACAGGTTTTATTGCCAGGGTTCGTTCCCTGGCACGGACCTGTGCCCGAAAATATCTGGAACAACGTGAGCAGATCAATTATCCACTGATGCAAGGAGGCGAAACAATTGCCCGCTAATCTGCTCCTGGAAATAGGTTGTGAGGAGATTCCTTCGCGGTATCTGGCTTCGGCCACGCAACAGATAAAGGATATTGCAACGTCACTGTTTGAAGAAAAAAGAATCAGGTTCAGCGGGGCACGAAGCTGGTCCACACCGCGCCGATTGGCCGTGATGCTCGAAGGGGTGGCCGAAGGCCAGGAGGATCTGGTGAAAGAACTGAAAGGGCCTCCGGTCAAGAACGCTTTTGACCATGATGGATTCCCCACCGCTGCTTCTACAGGTTTTGCCCGGCGTGCCGGGGTAGAAGTGGAGGATCTCGCCAGAAAAACGATCAACGGGACGGAATACCTTGTGGCCCAAAAAGAGGTTTACGGAAAACCAACCATGGAATTGCTTCCGGCATTGATGTACCAGATTGCCAGCTTGATCAGATTTCCGAGATCCATGTACTGGCAGAAAAAAGGAACCCGCTTTGCGCGGCCCGTACGCTGGCTTTTATGCCTTTTTGGACACCGGGAAGTGAATTTTGATTTTGCCGGCGTGCTTTCCTCAAGAAAAACATACGGCCACCGATTTCTTTCCGGTGGGGCCATCGAGTTGGTGGATGCAGATGAATATTTCCGGGCCATGAAGGATAATCATGTCATCATCGACAGGCAGGAACGGAAAGAGTATATCCTGGAAATGCTGATGGAAAGTGCAGCGGAATTGGGCGGGAAACCCCTGTACACGCCGGAATTGCTGGAAGAAGTTTCTTACCTTGTTGAATATCCCGTGGCGATCAGCGGGTCGTTCCCGGAAGAATATCTGAGCATACCCCCGGAAGTTCTGGTGACGACGATGCAGGTGCATCAGCGTTTTTTCCCCGTGGTTTCGCTTTCTACGGGAGAATTGATGCCCAATTTTCTGGGGATCAGCAACAATCTTCACAGCGAACATACACAGCGGGGCTACGAGAAGGTGATCGAGGCCCGTCTGGCCGACGCAGTTTTTTTCTACCGCGAAGATGCGAAGATCGGGCTGGATGAGTATGTACCCGATCTGAAAAAGGTTGTTTTTCTGGAAGCGGTGGGCTCCCTGTTCGAAAAAACCGGAAGGATTAAACATCTTACGCAATACATGGGGGAACAATGGGGCCTCTCCTCCCGGGATCTGGAAGAAGCGGGGAGGGCAGCCTATCTATGCAAAGCCGATCTGATCACCAACATGGTCAAGGAATTTCCCGAGTTGCAGGGAGTCATGGGCAGGGAATATGCCATTCTGAGCGGAGAGGGGGAAGGGGTTGCCGGGGCAGTGTATGAACATTACCTGCCCAGATCTGCGGGTGATGATCTGCCTTCTTCCAATGCCGGATTGCTCGTGTCACTTGCCGACAGGCTGGACACGTTGGCCTCTTGTTTTTACGCCGGTATACAGCCTACCGGGTCGGAAGACCCCTATGCTTTGAGAAGGCAGGCATTGGGGATGGCAAGTATCCTCCTGGAGAAAAAGATCCCGGTCTCTCTCCCCCGGGCCATCAATGAAGCATTTTTGCAGATCGAGCAAAACGGCGGGAAAGAACCTGCAGAAGGGGAAGAGGCCAGGCAGAAGATGGGGGATTTTGTTACACAGAGGATCAGATACCTGTTTTTGAAGGAAAAAAATCTACCCTATGATATAATAGATGCGGTTCTGGCAGTGCCGTACGAAATCATTGCCGATCTGTTCAAACGGGCATCGGTTTTGCAGGAGGCCCGTGGACAAAAATATCTTGAAGATGCGTTGGCTCTCTATACCAGGGTGCATAACATGGTCCGCCACATTCCGGGCGGTGGTGATGTAGATGATTCCCTGTTCGAAGACCCGGCTGAATCCCGGCTCTGGCAGGCCTTGCAGGAGGCTGAAATCCAAAGTGGGGAGGAATGGGCGGAATCCAATTACGAGGGGGTTCTATCCACCTTCGGAAGCCTGAGGGCAGACGTCGATCTGTTTTTTGATAAAGTCCTGGTTATGGCCGATGACGAATCGCTGCGGAATAATCGCCTCAACATGCTGGCGCGGATAAAAAAAATGTTCAACCGTTATGCGGAATTTTCATTAATCCAGATCACTTGAAATAAAATATGAATAACGGTTCCCGGTCCGTTAATAATAAAAGCGATATCTTTGTAGAGTCCAACGGCGGGCCCATCTTTTCGGAGCCGAGGAACGCAAGGGTAGAGCCCTGCGTCAGGAAAAATATCTACCAAGGAGGTTTTTGAAAGAATATGGCCATCATCCCCGAAAAGCAGGTGTACAGTTTTGAGGAAGGGCGAGCAGAGATGAAAGCACTGCTGGGAGGGAAAGGGGCCAACCTGGCGGAAATGATCCGCATCGGGCTGGTCGTTCCCCCCGGTTTCGTGGTGACTACAGAAGCTTGTATCCGTTATTACGAGGAAGGGCAGACGATGTCTTCTTCCTTGAAAGAGGAAGTCGAGGAGCATCTGAAAGCGCTGGAAAAGAAGATGGGCAAGAGGTTCGGTGATGCAGAAAAACCCTTGTTGCTCTCCGTGCGTTCCGGGGCAGTGGTGTCCATGCCCGGGATGATGGATACTATCTTGAATCTGGGCCTGAACCGGGAAACAACGGAGGGTCTGGCCAGGCAGGTTGGCGACCGCCGCTTTGCTCTGGATTGCTATCGTCGTTTTATACAGATGTACAGTGATGTGGTGCTCAAGGTGGAACATGATTTTGATGGAATCATGCAGGAGGAAAAGGATAGAAGGGGCTTCCAGACCGATATTGAACTTGATGAAGAGGCGCTGGAGGTAATCATAGATCGGTTCATCGCTGTGACCGAGAAAGAAACCGCGCAGCCATTCCCCAACGATCCCCGGGAACAACTTTTTCGTTCGATTCAGGCTGTTTTTGATTCCTGGAACACGCCGCGGGCAAACGTTTACAGAAGGGCAAACAATATTCCCGATGATCTGGGAACGGCGGTAAATGTGCAGACGATGGTTTTTGGCAACCGTGGCGAGAGCAGTGGTACGGGGGTTATCTTTACCCGCAACCCCTCCACCGGAGAAAACAAACTGTACGGGGAATACCTGATCAATGCCCAGGGTGAAGATGTGGTGGCCGGAATTCGTACCCCGAAACATATCGATGAATTGAAAGACGAAATGCCCCGGATCTACGATGAATTGATCCGCCTCTGCAAGAAACTCGAGAAGCATTACAGGGATATGCAGGATATAGAATTTACCATAGAGGAAGGGAAACTTTATTTTCTACAGACGAGGACGGGAAAGAGGACGGCGGCTTCGGCAGTGAAGGTGGCCGTGGATCTGGTTGAGGAGGGGATTATCTCCAGGGAAGAGGCCATATCGAGGATAGAGCCGGATCAGCTTGAACAGTTGATGCACCGCCAGATCGATGAGCGGGCGGCATTGGATGTCATCGCCGGCGGGCTACCGGCATCTCCGGGGGCCGCTGCGGGGCAGGTGGTTTTCGATGCGGATACGGCCGAGGAATGGAGTGAAAAAGGACGCAAGGTCATCCTGGTCCGGACGGAGACAACGCCGGATGATATTCACGGAATGATCGCCGCCGAGGGTATCCTTACCAGCCGGGGGGGGATGACCAGCCATGCAGCGGTGGTGGCGCGGGGAATGGGAAAACCTTGTGTTTGCGGGAGTGAAGAGATCCGGGTAGACAATGAAAACCAGTGTTTGCAGGTTGACGGACGGACCGTGACCAGGGGGGAGGTCATTTCCATCGACGGAGCCACGGGGAGGGTGATGTGGGGTGAAGTACCGATGGTCGAACACCGGATCAGCGGGGATTTCCAGACCATCCTTGATTGGGCCGATCAGGTCAGGACGATGAAGGTCAGGGCCAATGCTGACACCCCCGGGGATGCTGCCCGGGCTATAGAGCTGGGTGCGGAAGGGATCGGCCTCTGCCGCACCGAGCATATGTTTTTCTCACCGGAACGCCTGCCCGTGGTCCAGGAGATGATTCTGGCCGAATCCATGGAAAAAAGAGAGGCGGCCCTGCAACGCATCTTGCCGTTGCAGCGGGACGATTTCAAGGGAATCTTTGAAGCAATGCTCGGCTATCCGGTCACGGTGCGGCTGCTTGACCCGCCACTACATGAGTTTCTACCGGATCGCGATGAACTGCTGCTGCAAGTGAATGATCTGAGAAAAAAGGGTGAATCCGCGGCGTTGAAGGAGAAGGAGGCACTCTGGCAGAAGGTCAATGCCCTGCATGAGTTCAATCCCATGCTGGGGCATCGGGGCTGCCGCCTGGGCCTGGTCTTTCCCGAGATTTACAGGATGCAAGTCAGGGCCATTCTGGAAGCGGCAGTGGAACTCATCAAGGAAGGGGTCGAGGAGGCCAGGATCATGCCGGAGATCATGATTCCGCTGGTCGGGAATGAGGGTGAGATCAAGGCCATCAGGGAACTGGTGGAAGGGGTCATGGCCGAGGTGGAGAAGGAGACATCGGTAAAATTATCATACCCCGTGGGGACGATGATCGAACTTCCCCGGGCTTGCATGATCGCGGAGCGGATTGCCAAACATGCCGATTTCTTCTCCTTCGGCACCAACGATCTGACCCAGACCACGTTTGGCTTCAGCCGGGATGATGCCGAAGGCAAATTCCTTCCGCATTATCTTGAAAATAAAATCCTGGCCAGAAATCCTTTCATGGAAATAGATCGGGACGGGGTTGGCGAACTGGTGCGAATTGCCGTGGAGAAAGGCCGATTGATCAAACCGGGCCTGGAGCAGGGTGTCTGCGGGGAACACGGTGGTAACCCCGCTTCGGTCAAATTTTTCCGGGAAGTCGGGCTCGATTATGTGAGTTGTTCTCCTTTCCGCGTTCCCGTGGCACGCCTGGCTGCGGCACAGGCTGCGATAAATCAGTCACGTTAACAGGCGACGTCCCGCTTGATCGGGACGTCTATATTGAATTTGAACATGTAGCGGCGCCATCGACTGACAGGAAAAAGGGCATTGCATCTATCAATGACAGGGTGCAGTGCCCTTTTTGTTTTGTTCTTGCAACCCGGGTATTGTACTCCGTACAGGGGGCGGATGAAAATTATTTGGCGAAATCACCGGGTGGAGGGCAGAATAACTGCCCTGCCCGTCAACTTTTTTTCCCCGGGCCGAAGATGCGCTGCCATATACCGACAAAGAATCCCTTGATCGAACTGCCGATATGGGCAAAAAAGCCCTGGCGCTCGATGTCCTTGCCGGCAACCAGTTTTTTATCCAACAGGAGGTCCTGGTCGTAAAAAACCTTCAGGTGCCCCAGTTCATCTCCTTTTTTCAGGGGTGCTTTTACTTTTTTCTGTTCCATGGTCAATTTTTCTTTGATAAAACGTTCCTGCCCCCTGGGGATCACGACATCTATATCCTCGGCGGGGACCACAGGAACGGTCTTTTCTTTTCCACGGGAAACTTTTATGGATTCCATCGTTTCACCGGCAGCGGCTATCTTGATCGATTCATAGCGATTGAACCCATGCTGCAGGAGAACCTCGCTGTCCGTCTTGCGGGTGGCGGCATCGGGGGATTTCATCACCACGGAAATGAGACGGAGGTCATCCCTTTTTGCAGTTGCGGCCAGACACCAGCCGGCCTCGTTGAGAAAACCGGTTTTGATTCCGTCGACCCCTTCATATTTACCCAGAAGGGGGTTGCGGTTGAATTGCCTGATGTTGTTGAAGGTCCATTCCTTTTCTGCCTGAAATCTGGCTATTTTTTGCTGGGTGCGGATAAAGAAGGCGGCCAGGCATGCGACATCCATGGCACTCATGTACTGGCCGGGATCATGAAGACCGTGCGAGTTGACAAAAGAAGTGTTTTTCAGCCCCAGCTCCGCGGCCCGTTTGTTCATGTTCTGCACGAACGCCTGCTCGGAGCCGTGGATATATTCAGCGATGGCCACGCAGGCATCGTTGGCAGAGATGATGGCGATACCCTTGACCAGATCCTCCACGGAAACCAACTGTTCATGTTCGAGGAACATTCGAGAGCCTATGTTCATCCTGTAAGCATTCAGGCTTACCTTGACCTGGTCATCCCAATGTATCAGTTCCTGGTCAAGGGCTTCACCAACCAGCAAGAGGGTCATTATCTTGGTCAAGCTGGCCGGGTGCATGCGCGTTTCCGCATTCCTGTCATAAAGAACCTGGTTGTTGTGCGCTTCCATCAGAACAGCTGCCTCGGCAGCAAGGGGCAGATCAACATCAAGCTTCATGGTTACTTCCGCCCAGGTGGATAGAGGCAGTGCCAGGAACATGATCATGAGCAGAACAGCTATCTTCGGTTTCAGATCTTTGGATCTCATTTCAATCGACCTCCCAGGAATTATTATACCAATTTGACCGTTGGCATATCATACCCCGCAGTATTTACCATAAACACCAACAATGATATTATATGTATACAGCAATTTCAACGGTATTTTGTATTTGAAGGGGAGAGACGAGCATGTACATACTGGCACTCAACGGCAGCCCACACCGCCATGGTAACACCGCCCATCTTCTGGAGGCTGTTCTCCATGAAGCAAAAGAGAACGGCTGTGAAACAAAACTTCTTTATATACAGGAAATCATCAAGGAGCAGAAATTCCCGTATTGCCGGGCTTGCTCTTCTCCCTGCGAGGGGAAATGTTACCGCGATTCCGCACTGGCGCAAGCCTACGATCAGCTGAGAAAGGCCGATGCTTTGATTCTGGGAAGCCCCGTGTACTTTGGCACGGTTTCCTCCCAGTTGAAATGTTTCTGGGATAAATCACGCCGGTTACGTACCGAGAAAGCGCTTATCAACGTGGTCGGTGGGGCAATTTCATCGGGCGGGGCGCGTTTTGGCGGACAGGAGACCACCTTGAAGGCGTTGTTTGACATGATGCTCGTGCAAGGTATGATCATCGTTGGCGATGGTTATATTGACAACGATGCCGGCCATCATGGAGTATGTTCCCAACAACCGTCTTCCGAAGATGGTACCGCTCTGGGAAGGGCCCTGGTTCTGGCCCGGCGCATCGTTCAGGTGACCACGGCAACGGCTTCTTTGCGCCAGGGGAAATTTATCTGCTGATTCAAAAATGAGAATTTCCTCTATTTTGTCAAAAATATTTATAATTTGCAGGAATATTCATCAGTTGCATAGAATAATTAGATTATTGTTCATAAATATGAAGAAGGAGTGATATTAGTGTCCCAACACCTGCCCACTGATGAGGCTCTGGTTCCTCCGTGTCAGGCGGCCTGTCCTATCCACCAGGGTATCCGCGAATATATTTATTCCATAGCTATTGGCAATTTTGATGAAGCTCTGGACAAGATCAGGGAAACAAACCCCCTGCCTGCAATATGTGGAACGATCTGCGCTCATCACTGCGAAGAAGAATGTCGTCGAAATGATGTCGATAAACCTCTTTCCATACGGGGGTTAAAGCGGTTTGCTGTAGAAAACGGGAAGGCAATGCTGGAGAAGATGCCCAAGCCCGATCCCGAGAAAAAAGTTGCTGTGATTGGCGGTGGCCCGAGCGGCCTGGTTGCGGCATGGGATCTGGCCATGCAGGGTTGCACGGTTACAGTTTTTGATCGGGAAAAACTCATGGGGGGAGCCGTCAGGCATTACATTCCGTTGTACAGGCTCCCGGACGAGGAAATCGATCGTGATATCGATGTATTCCGCGATGCGGGGATCGAATTCAAGGATGGCGTGGAGCTGGGTAAGGATATATCGATCGCTGAATTGAAGAATAACGGATACAAGGCCATATTGCTTGCCCTGGGGTTGCAGGAAAGCCGCACCGTTCCCATCCCCGGAGTGGAACACCCCAAAGTTCTGAAGGCGCTGCCTTTCCTGAAAGCGGTCAAACGGGATGGTTTCCAGTTCGAGGGCAATCCCACGGTGATCGTCATCGGCGGTGGCAACGTGGCCATGGATGTGGCTCGCTCCGCGGTACGCTGTGGTGCCAAAAAAGTCAAGGCCGTCTGCCTGGAAGCCGAGGATGAAATGCCGGCCTTTGAATGGGAAATCGAGGAAGCCAGGGATGAAGGAGTGGAAATTGTCTGTTCCAACGGCCCGGTTTCCGTGCTGGAAGATGGAGATAACATAAAAGGGCTCAAAATAAAAGAATGTGTGTGTGTGTTTGATGACCAGGGCCGTTTCAATCCGGAGTACAATGAAGAATGTACCGGCGATCTGGAAGGAGACATCATCATTTTTGCCGTGGGACAGGGATCCGATCTGGATACCCTGAAAGGTGAGGTCGAGCTCGATGCCAGGGGAAATCTGATTTATGATCGCAACAATTTTGTCACTTCCCAGGAAGGGGTGTTTGCCTGCGGGGAGGTAGCAACGGGCCCGGGAACGGCGGTGGAATCGATGGCTTCGGGCCGTCGGGCCGCACTTTCGATCATGGCCTATCTCGAGGGCCAACCGTTCACGATCGATTCCGTCGAGGAACCGGAACCAGCCGAGAAACTGGACGAGAAAGTGGCCGGGGAAGTGAAAAGAAGCGAACGCCAGGAAATGGTCCTGATCGATCCGGCAGTCAGAGTTTCCAACTTCGAACATGTAGAAAGCTGCTTCAGCCGACAGCAGGCTCTCACGGAAGCTAAACGATGCCTGGGATGCCTGGCTGGGGCCAGCCGCATCGAGGAATTGTGTGTGAATTGCTTGACTTGTTTGAGGGTCTGCCCCTACGGTGTTCCTGTAATTGATGAGGAGGGAGTTATCAATATCCGCAAGGAACAATGCCAGGCCTGTGGCCTGTGCATGGGTATCTGCCCGGCTGTAGCCATTGAATTCCGTTCCGATTATATCGAACAGGCTGCTTCCCGGATTGAATCCGTTTCCCGGGGGAAAGATGGCAAGGAGGCCGTGGTTGTTTTCAGTTGCGCGTACGGTGCCTATGCGGATCCTGAATTCACGAAAAAATATATTCTGGACAGGGAGACCGAACTGGGAGTGGTGCGTTTCCCCTGTGTGTCCAAGGTTGACAGTTTGCACATATTGAAAGCTTTTGAAGCGGGGGCAGAGCGGGTAGTTGTGGTTGGATGCGAGGATGAGGATAATGGAGATTGCCCCTTCCGTGATACTTTCTTCTGGGGAGAACGCCGGGTGCAGAGGGCCAGGAAGGTGCTGGGTGAAATCGGCATTGCACCGGAGAGAGTGGTATTTGCAACTCTTTCCCAGGCGGGGGTTGGGAATTTTGAGCAGGCTGTAAGGGATATAATCAAGGAAACCGAGGAGGCTTTTGCCCCGGCGGCCGGGGAAAAATGATGATCCGTTCGTGAAAAAAGATAATGATTTTGTAATAATACCCGGTAATTACCGGGTATTATTTTTGACAATCCAAAATAGATATTAACAAAAAGTATTATCATGCCATCCAACAAATACCCGTAAATTTCCCGTCATGTTTCATCCAGCAAAAGATCAAAAAAAAGAAGGATATGGTAAAGAAATAGAGAATATAATACACGATAAATTTTATTACAAAAGCGTGGAGAGAAAGAGAATGTCTGTAAATAGATTTTTATGTCGAGCAGAGGATGTTGTTGCGGAGGAGGGGGGAGCGGCATAAAATTTTGATGCCGTAAAAGCATGGTACCCTGCAACCTCGCCTCCTGTTAGTGAGGTTTTTTTATGCGGTGATGGCAAGTTTGAATCGAAGAAGGTGTGATTATTTTGTCGGGCAAGTTCAGCGGAAGCCAGGTGGAAGAAATCAAGTCCCGTTGCGATCTGGTGGAGATAGTGGGCGAACGGATAAGCCTGGAAAAAAGAGGGGAAAATTATGTGGGGTTGTGTCCCTTTCACCAGGAGAAAACACCTTCTTTTTCTGTCTCCCCGGAAAAACAGCTTTATTACTGCTTTGGTTGCGGGGCCTCCGGGGATATATTCAGTTTTGTAATGCAGACGGAAAATATATCTTTCACCGAGGCAAAGTCTCTTCTGGCCAGAAGGGCCGGGGTGGTTTTACCCGATAAAACCGGAGGGTTTTCGCACCGCGCGGATAAACAGAAGGCGATGCAGTATTCCCTGAACAGGATGGCAATGGAATTTTATCAACATATTCTGCTGGAAAAACCCGCCGGCAGGAAGGCCTTGCAGTATCTCGAGAACAGGGGAATTGAAAGGTCTTCCCTGGAATCATTCGGGGTCGGTTTCGCCCTTCCGGGGTGGGATACCTTGCTGAAAGAGGCGGTCAGAAGAGGGCATGAACCCCGGGATCTGGTGGAAGCAGGTCTGGTCGTAGCCAAGAAAACGGGGGGGTTTTACGATCGATTCAGAAACAGGATCATCTTCCCTATTTTTGATTATCGTGAACGGGTGATCGGTTTTGGCGGACGGAGCCTTGAAGAAGATGAAAGAAATCCCAAATATCTCAATTCTCCGGGGACACAACTTTTCAACAAGCGCCGGGTATTGTATGGGATCGAGAAGGCGATGAAAGAGATACGCAGAGAAAAGAAGGCGGTGGTGGTGGAAGGTTACACGGATGTGATCCTGACTCACCAGGAGGGAATCACCAATACTGTTGCTTCCCTGGGAACTGCACTTACACAGATGCAGGCTCATCTGCTGAGAGCCCAGGCCCGGGAAGTGGTCATCGCCTACGATGCGGATTCAGCCGGGGAAGCGGCAACCGAGAGGGGCCTCGACATATTGAAAAGATCGGGTTGTACGGTAAAGGTGGTTTCACTCCCCAGTGGAGCCGACCCGGACAGTTTCATCCGCAGCAATGGCCGGGACGCTTTCGAAAAATTGATGGATGCGGCGTTGCCTCTGACAGCTTATCGATTGAACAAGATAAAGGAGAAATATGATCTGAATCGGATGGAAGACAGGTTGAGCTACGTTCAGGAGGCCATGCCGGTGCTGGTTTCGATCAACAACAGGCTGGAAAAAGAGGAATATATCAAAGAAATGGCCGAGGAATTGGATGTTTCCGAGGGAGCCCTGAGGACTGAAATCAAGAAATTTACACAAAAGCAGCGAAAAGAAGAGAGGAAGGGTAATAATCTGGGAAAAATTGAACAAACTATGTATATTCGGCCAAATGAAATCGATCCGGCCGAAAAAGTTATTTTAAGTCTTTTATTCGTGGATGAAGGAGTTTTTAACCGGGTCGTAGAAAGAAGAAAAGACATTTCTTTTAGCAACAATATGGAAAAGATTTTTGCGGCCTGTAGTAAAATTTATGAGATGGGTTCGGAATTGAAAATCGACAGATTGCGTGATTATCTTTCCGATGAGTCCCTGTACGGGTTGGTGGCATCCATAGGTTTCGATAACCCCTGGGAAGGGTTTCCCGATGAGGAAATCATGAGGGTAGTTGATGATTGTATACATAGGCTAAAGATAAAAAAGATGGCCGAGGATCGCACGCTGATAGAGAAGAAGATCAAAAAGATGGAACTGGCGGGAGGGCAAGGCGAGACGATCCGGCTGCTGCTGGCTGAATGGGAAAACATAAAACAGGCCGAGCAGGAGCTTTGTGGTGAGGGTAAAAGGGAGGGTTAGCAATGGCCAAGAACGTGGGAAAAACCGTGTCGCTTGAAGAAGCCCAGCAGGAATTGATCGGGCTGGGGAAGAAAAACGGGACGGTTTCATACAAAGAAATCGAGGAAACCCTCCAACTCTTTGATTTATCTGTGGAAGCGATAGATGACATTATCGATAAATTGGAGCAGTTGGGGATCGACGTTATCGATGAAAATACCGAGCTTGATCTGGAAACCGATGATAAAGATTCGATCAATGACAAGGCTGATGAAGATGATGAGGATGAAACTGGCGAAAAAACGAATGTGAAAAAAGCGATCGCCGGAATGCAGGACAGTGTAAGCGTAAGCGATCCGGTGCGGATGTATCTGAAAGAAATAGGCAAGATACCCCTGCTTTCTGCAGAGGAGGAAGTGTTGCTGGCCAAAAGAATCGAGCAGAAGGATGAGGAAGCAAAGAGAAAATTGGCAGAGGCGAACCTGAGGCTCGTGGTCAGCATTGCCAAAAAATATGTGGGGCGGGGCATGCTCTTTCTCGATCTGATCCAGGAGGGCAATCTGGGGCTCATCAAAGCGGTGGAGAAATTTGATTACAGCAAGGGTTACAAGTTCAGCACCTATGCAACCTGGTGGATCCGCCAGGCCATAACCAGAGCTATAGCCGATCAGGCCCGGACGATCAGGATACCCGTCCATATGGTTGAAACGATCAACAAGCTTATCCGTGCTTCCCGGCAACTTGTCCAGGAACTTGGCCGGGAACCGGTTCCCGAGGAAATTGCCGAAGTCATGGATATAAGTGCGGAGCGCGTGCGGGAGATATTGAAAATTGCCCAGGAACCGGTTTCTCTGGAAACACCGATCGGGGAGGAAGATGACAGCCACCTGGGTGATTTTATTGAAGATCAGGAAGCCCGTGCTCCGGCTGATGCGGCAGCTTTCGAACTGCTCAAGGAGCAGCTCGAGGATGTTCTGGAAACGTTGACTCCCCGCGAGGAAAAAGTGCTACGCCTGCGTTTCGGCCTGGATGATGGACGTTCACGTACCCTGGAAGAGGTGGGGCATTACTTCGGGGTGACCCGTGAGCGCATCCGGCAGATCGAGGCCAAGGCGTTGAGAAAGCTTCGCCACCCCATGCGCAGCAAGCGCTTGAAAGATTATCTTGAATAGATCCGGCCTGCCATTGCCTGCGGCAAACTTATTTTCTGATTGCCCATTCAGATGCTTGACCTCGTACCCCCGATTAAGTATAATATTACTTGCGCGTGAAGGCATACCTCAGTAGCTCAACGGTAGAGCAATCGGCTGTTAACCGATAGGTTGCAGGTTCGAATCCTGCCTGGGGTGCCATTGTGGGCCCATAGCTCAGCCGGAAGAGCAGCCGGCTCATAACCGGTCGGTCCCAGGTTCGAGCCCTGGTGGGCCCACCACCTATTTGTACAATAATGTTGATATGGCCGGCCCCTTGGTCTAATCGGTTAGGACACCAGCCTTTCAAGCTGGCAGCAGGGGTTCAAATCCCCTAGGGGTCACCAATCCGGGCGATTAGCTCAGCGGGGGAGCACCTGCCTTACAAGCAGGGGGTCGTAGGTTCAAATCCTACATCGCCCACCATGCGGATGGCGGAGCCAGACGGCTTCGCCATCTTTGTACTGCGGCGTTCGATTACCAATTCACGGGAATGTTTGGATGTATGTACGGGGCATCGGTCGTGAGGTAGGTCCGGATATCAATCCGCCCGGACGGGTCGGTCCGTTCATTCTTCAAGCTGAAAAAGTTCCTCGACCGATGTATCGAGGAGCCGGGCCAGTTTCATGGCCAGGACCAGGGTGGGATTGTATTTATCATTTTCAATGGCGTTGATCGTCTGGCGTGTAACACCTGTTTTCCGGGCCAGATCCTCCTGTCGCAGACCCAGTTCCTTGCGTAGTTTTCTGATTTTATTCTGCATTTTCCCCACCGCCCATCTTCCCGTTCAAAACCAGATTGGTGATCAGGAGAACGAGGTTCTGGCCCAGGAGGATGGCGAAGGGCCAACCCAGTTCAGCGGTCGTGACCAATTCATAAATGACCAGGGCCAGCAGCGCAGCCTCCGAAAAAATAAAAGCCCACCGCAGTGATCTGAACATGATCTCCATTTCCATCTCATCCATGTAGCGGAAGCCGATTTTCCTGAAAAATCTTTTCATTTGCTTTCCCTCCGGGTAAAGATAATGTAAAACATGTTTTACATTTTCATTATGAACCAGACGTGTGTAAATGTCAATACTATTTTACATTTTGTTCGTTGATGTACTGCAGGCACCTTTTTGTCGCTCTGTATTTCCATCAACGATGATGCAATTGTCGGGATAGAGGGAATCCGACACGGGGGAACGAATACATATAGTAACAAATAATTGAAGGGGAGGATCGATCAATGGCTGAAATCACGCTTGAGAAGGTAAAGGGTCTTCTGGCCAGGGAAGAGGAGCGTTATGCCAGGGAGCGTCCAGAATCAAAGGAGCTTTACGAGAAAGCATGCCATCATTATGTTGGCGGAGTGCCGATGAGCTGGATGCGTATATGGCCGGGTGGTTTTCCCATTTTTGTCCGCGAAGCAGAAGGGGCAAAACTTGTAGATGTGGATGGGCATACTTACCTTGACCTTTGCCTGGGAGATACCGGGGCCTTGCTGGGCCATTCACCCCCGGCCTTGATTGGCCCGCTTGCGGAACAACTGGGCAAGGGTATCACCACGATGCTTCCTCACGAAGGTTGCATTGAAGTCGGGAAAGAACTGTCACGCCGGTTCGGACTGCCTTTCTGGCAAGTGTTGATGACGGCATCGGATGCCAATCGTATGGCGCTGAAGGTGGCCCGCGAGTTTACCGGCCGCAGGCTGATCCTGGCCTTCAACGCCTCCTATCATGGGAGTGTTGATGAGACGTTGGTCGTTGACTTTTACGGAAATTTGTTGAACATGCCCGGATTGATGGGCCCCCTGGTTGAAGATCCATCCACGATGACGCGTATAGTCGAGTTCAATGATGTTGAAGCACTTGAAGAGGCTCTTTCGCCCCGCGACGTGGCCTGTGTCATCACCGAGCCGGTGATGACCAACGTGGGGATCATCCATCCCGAACCGGGTTTTCATGAGACTCTGCGCAGCCTGACGAGGAAATACGGCACCCTGCTCCTGATCGACGAGACCCATTCTATCTGCGGGGGGCCGGCCGGGATGACCGGTGAACTCAACCTTGAACCCGATATTTTCGTACTGGGCAAGTTGATTGCCGGCGGCTATCCGGCCGCTGTGCTTGGTTTTTCGCGAGAAATTGCGGAGATGGTTGCCCGAAGAGTTCCCTGGCATAACTTTTTTGGCTTCGGGGGCACCCTTTCCGGCAACCCCCCCGCGGTGGCGGCAATCAAGGCCACCCTGGATCACCTTCTGACCGAGGAATCGTTTGCACACATGATTCCGCTGGCCCGGAAGATGGAAGAGGGCATTGCCGCGGTCATTGAACGGCACAGTCTTCCCTGGTATGTCGGCCGTGTCGGTTGCCGGGTTGAATTCCGTTTCCTGTCCGAACCGCCTCGACGGGGGATCGATACGCTCATGGATGTCGAATACAACGAGGTTGATCTGATCAGCGAAGGCCTTACCGGGCCGCTGGAGGCGCTGATTCATGTTTACTGCACCAACCGCGGCATCCTGCTTTCACCGGTACACGATATGGCTCTGGTTTCTCCGGTGACCACGGAAGAAGATGTTGATCACTATGTCCGGGTCGTGGGGGAATGTGTAGAGGAATTGGTAAACTGAGAAGCTCCAAAAAAATGAAAAAGGACCCTTTCGCAAGAAACGGGTCCTTTTTTTGACCTGTCATTCATGTTGGCCGGTGGCGGCGGTGGCAGATCTGCCGAAGTATGATATGCCATGCGGGAAAACGGCGGGGGAATAACCGCCGCTTTCCACGGTTGATATTGATTTTACCTTACGCCAACATACTGCTTTCGTTATCTTTCAAGACCTCGCGTATGATCTCCAGCGCTTTATCGATGAGTTCCCTGGTGATCACAAGTGGGGGCATCATCCGGAAGACATTGCTGTACTGGCCGCAGGGGAGGAAGAGTACCCCCCTGTCCCTGAGCGCCCAAAGCAATTGCAGTATTTCTCCATAATCGAGAGGCTCCCTGGTGTCCCTGTTTCTGACCAGCTCGATGGCGATCATCATCCCCTTGCCGCGAACATCGCCGATTATTTCGATTTCGTTCATCATCTCCTTGAGCATGGCCAGGGTGTAGTGGCCCAATTTTTCGGCCCTGTCCACGATACCGTCCTGCAGAAGATCCAGGTTGGTACAGGCGACCGCACAGGAGGTGGCATTTCCGGCTGCGGTAAGTATATGGCTCATGGGTCCAAGATTTTCGGCAATCTCTTCCCTCATGATGACGGCACTGAAAGGCAGGTCACCTCCGAGGGCCTTGCCAAGGGTGATGAAATCGGGAGTGATTCCATAATGATCGATGGCAAACATTTTGCCCGTCCGCCCCATGCCGGCCTGTACCTCGTCATCGATATAGAAGATTCCGGCTTTCTCACAGATGTTCTTCAGGGCATTTACAAAGCCATCCGGCGGAGGTACATATCCTCCCTCACCCTGAATCGGTTCGACAACCATGGCGGCGACCGACTCGATATCGATACCGGTGGAGGGGCTCAGCAAGAGGTGTTCCACATATCTGGCACATTCCAGATCACACTGCGGGTATTCCATTTTCCAGGGGCAGCGGTAGCAGTAAGCATACGGTCCCACGTGATAGACAAAGGGGTTCAGCGGTCTGTAATTGGCGCGGAACTGCTGGGAAGTGGTGTAGCCCAGGGTACTGCCCATTACACCATGGTAAGCTCCATGGAAGGCAATGATATGAGATTTCCCCGTTACCCCACGGGCAAATTTGGTGGCGATTTCCACGGCGGAGCTACCACTCAGGCCGTAGGCTACCCTGGCTTTGCCTTTCAGTTCACCGGGGGCGATTTCCCGAAGTTTCTTTCCCAGCTGCGCGCGGTGGGCGGTGGTGGCATCCGGATTGTGCATCAAGCGGCCACATTCCCGCCTGATGGTTTCTACCACCCTGGGATGGCAATGCCCGACATTGTTTACCGCTATACCGGCGGTAAGATCGATGAAGATATTGCCATCGGGGTCTTTAACCGTTGCTCCTTTCGATTCTTCCCAGACCGTGGAAAGGACGGTCGGTGTGACCCTGGTCGGTGTTTCATTCTCCATCTCGGCAGCCAGTATCTCCCTGCTTCTTGGTCCGGGGACCTCGCTGACAATTTTGGGAGCCTCCTTGAACGATAAATCGTCCAGCTCATGTTCCATGCCTGGATCAAGATCAACTTTGATAGCCATGGTAAACCCTCCCTTGTAATTGTTGGAAAATTCCAAACGCAGTTATTGGGTGTATTCGACGGTTGATAAAAAACTTCCTGCTGTACCCGAGAATCAGGCTATTCAATTAATAATATTCTTGCCGGAGATATTGAAGAACTTGATTGTCCACAAAAAATCGGGCATGGACCGGATGAAGCGATTTCCAACCCCGGAGCGGGCGGTACATGCTGCATGATTTTTCCACACTCCCCTGCGGACGGGCAGGCAGAGTTATTGATTGTATCATCGTGTATTCTTTCCTGTACCTGGCCACCGGTTTCGGGTACCCGGTTGCCGAATTTTATTGTATTGAAGGAATCATGTAACGAAATATCGAAAAATAAAGGACACGATTGTATTCTCCGGAACAAAGGCTCCCCCTGGTTTATCCTGGCATGGGAATTTTTCAGGAAATGGTCGGGCATGCGATATCCAGACATCGGGGGATGGCATCGAGTTAAAAAAACGGGAAAGAATATAATATATGTATATGGAGGGAGAGGGCATGATCGGCAATAAACTTGCCGCATAGTTAACAACATCAATCAAGGAGGTTCTTTATGAAACTGGAAGGGAATGCTGTTGTTGCGCAGGGAGGGGGCCCGACGGCTGTAATCAATCAATCGGTTGTCGGCGTGGTAACGGAAGCGAAGAGGTATCCGCTGATTGAAAAGGTTTACGGTGCGATCAGGGGGGTTTCCGGGATCATCAACGAGGAATTCATAGACTTGACACAGGAGACAACTCACAACCTTGAACAGGTGGCGGCCATGCCTTCGGCAGCACTGTCGTCGACGCGTGATAAACCTGACCAGCAGTACTGCCGCGAAATATTCAACGTCTTGAAAGCTTACAATATACGTTATTTCTTTTATATCGGTGGCAACGATTCTTCGGATACGTTGCATCTTGTCAAGGAACATGCCCGGCAGGAAGATTACGAGTTCAGGGCGGTACATATACCCAAGACAATTGACAATGACCTGGTACTCAACGATCATACCCCGGGGTACGGGTCGGCAGCAAAGTTTGTCTCCCAGGCTTTCATGGGGGTAAATCTGGATAACCGTTCCCTGCCCGGGGTTTATATCGGGGTGGTCATGGGGCGGCATGCCGGATTTTTGACTGCGGCGGCGGCTGCGGGGAGGCATTACGATGACGATGGCCCCCACCTCGTCTACCTGCCGGAGAGGCCTTTTGATCTGGAGCGTTACGTAGCCGATGTCAAAGCGGCACATGAAAAATTCGGGCGTTGTGTGGTCGCTGTTTCCGAAGGTATCCAGGATGAAGAGGGCAACCCCGTAATGGCCAAACTGGTAGAAAATATCGAGAAGGATGCTCATGGCAACGTGCAGTTGTCGGGAACGGGTGCTCTCGGCGATCTCCTTGGTGATGTTATCCGGGACAGGTTGAAGATCAAAAGGGTCAGATCCGATACCTTCGGCTACCTGCAAAGGTCTTTTTTCGGTTGTGTATCGGATGTGGACCGGAAGGAGGCAAGGGAGGTCGGAGAAAAAGGGGTGCAGTTCGCGATCTGGGAAGGCAGGGATGGTTCGGTTACCATCCAGCGTTGTGGCAATTATGCCGTGGACTACAGGCTGTCCCCCCTGGAGGAAGTTGCCGGTAAAACGAGATATATGCCGGATGATTTTATCAACAGGGATGGAAATGATGTTACATCGGCATTCATCGATTATGTGAGGCCCCTGCTGGGCTCGGGCCAGCCACGCAGCTACAGATTCCGTGCTCCCGCCGTTCCCAGATTGTCGGTAAAGTAGATGACGGCAGTGCAGCATGCAGGGCAGAATCGTACACCAAAAAACAAAGACTGCAATTTCGGTTGCAGTCTTTATTTCAAAATGGCGATCAACTAATTATTTGCTTTGTCTCTTTTGAAAAGACGTTTTATGAAATTGAACAGATCCCAACCCACACTCAGTCCCGAAAGTATCTGTGGCAATTTCTGGCCCACGAAAGGGCTTTGCCTCATGGAGTATGTATAGAAAAAGGAGTCGGCTATCTGCATGACCATCTGAAGAAGATTTGCTCCCTGGGTTGCAAGTTCACGAAAAGCACCGGCAGTGGTGAACAGTTCTTCCTCGCTGCGAACCAGAAAACTTTCCAGTTTCGATGTCAAATTCCCCATGGCCGAGACCAGTTTGTAAAGAGCAACGACCATGATGAGCAGAAGAATCGTATTCAATATAGTGGGGAAAAATAGAACATAGATCCACATGTTGTCCATACTTATTCACCCGACAATCCTTCATCGACCTGATCCAGGACAAGTTGAACCTCTTCACTGTTCAGGAAGCGTTCCTTGAGGCCGGCAATCAATTCTTTCGTGGAGCTTATGGCCTCTTGCGATTTGATCAAGGCCTTCTCGGTGGCGATATCTTTCCATTCCCTGCCCTTCTCCATGAGCTGGGTTCTGGTTTCCTCCCCCGCGGAGGGAGCAAAGAGAAGCCCTGCTGCCGCTCCGAGTAGGCCACCGATAAATACACCCAGTATGAAACCTCCCTTGTTACTCATATCCATCACCTCTGTTTTCTTTTATTCATATTATAATAAAAACGAATCAAAAGGTAAAGAAAAATAGCAGTGCAGTGTCCTGCAGGTTGCCTGATAATATTATTCGCTATTTCCTGTTCATAAATACGGCAGTTTTGCGCCAACATCCTGACGTCCGGATTTACATGTTCATCCTTGTTTTCACGATCTGCAACGGTGAAAATATTTCTGACCAGAGGCATTTTTTCCGGACTGCATCGTGGCTTCATGTCGGTTTCTGTCACCATGCACGGAAAATAACCGACATGAAATTCAGCGGCCGTGTTGCAATCGAGGCCCATATAAAATAATATTAATGGTAGTTTTCCCTTGGAGGATGGCGGAAATGTACTCGGATATGGTCATTGCCCATTTTTTAAGCCCTCAAAATGTGGGTACCATGCAAGATCCCGATGGCGTGGGTCTGTGCGGCGATCCGAATTGCGGTGATTCCATGACCATCTTCATCAAGGTGGGCAAGGGGGTTATCGAGGATATAAGTTTCATCGTTTACGGATGCACGGCTGCAATAGCTGTCGGGAGCATGACCACCGAGATGGCCAGGGGGCGGACACTTCGGGAGGCGCTGGAGATGACCGAACAGGATGTTGTCGAGGCCCTGGAAGGGCTGCCCGAAGAGAAGATGCATTGTTCCAATCTGGGTGCAAGTGCCTTGAAAGCGGCTGTAAGGGATTACCTCAACAAACGTACGGATACGGGCAAACCTTACCGGGAGAAATACAAAAAATAGGCAGGCGCCGAAGAGCAGCAGCGGGGGAATGCATCCCGGAAACGGATGTTTTTACCTGTTGATTGACAATCATGCCACCTTTATTTTTCACTTGCAAGGTGTTTTTTCATGGTCGGTGAATGTTCCGATCGCGATCCGCGGGGAACGGGCAAGGAATGGGCCGCAAATCGGAATGATAGAATAACAAGCAAAAAGTTTACAATGGTGGTCCATTTGCCATATTATAATGATAGCTGGCGGTGATTCCGGCTTGCTTCCGGCATTCAATCAAGCTGTGTCAGGAACGGCTGCAAGGAAAATGATTCCGAATCAATGAGGAGGTTCAAAATGAAAAGTATAGGATGTTTTACAGCCATGGTAACCCCATTCGATGAAACGGGGGATATCGATTGGGCGGGGTTAAACAAAAATATTCTATTTCAGATACAGGAAGGGATCAGGGGATTGGTTCCTGCCGGGACAACGGGCGAATCGCCGACCCTGACCCCGATGGAACACGCCAACGTGATTGCCAGGATGGCCAGGGAAGATGTTTTTGTCATGGCCGGGACCGGTTCCAACTCCACCAGGGAGATGTTAAAATATGGGGAGTCGGCTCGGGCGGTGGGATGTGACGGGTTGCTGCTGGTGGATTGCTATTACAATGGGCCGTCATCGCTTGAATTGCGGGAAGAGTATTACCGCCCTGCCGCGGAAAAATTCCCCGATCTGCTCATCTGCCCATATGTGATCCCCGGACGCACCGGGTGCGCCCTGTTACCGGAAGATATGGAGGTTCTGGCCCGCCGTTACCCCAATGTGAGAGCGGTCAAGGAGGCGACGGGGGATCTGGAGAGGATGAGAGAGACAAGAAGGATAATGCCCGACCGATTTCATATCATTTCCGGGGATGATGATCTGACTTACAAAATGATGACCGATGAACAGATAAGGGCATCCGGCGTGATTTCCGTGATTTCCAACATTGCGCCGCGGGCGATGAAGGAAATGTGTGACTGTATCCTGAGGGGCGAGACCGACAGGGCCCGGGAGATCAAAGAAGCGCTGGAGCCGTTGCTGAGCATGGTAACGGTTGCCTGCGGCCAACATAAATTCAGGAATCCGGTTCCCGTGAAGACGATGATGCGGGGGCTGGGTATGCCTGCGGGCGGGTGCCGGCAACCCCTGGGCCGGATGCTCCCCGAAGGTGTGGAAAAGGCAAGGAATGCGATCAGGGAAGTGTGGGAGAAGAACCCCGAAATCTTGCAGCCGATTGAGCATTTTTACGGGGTAAATGTCACTGAACGGCTGGAAAACAAGGCCAATTGGTTCTAACGGGAGATTTTTTCTGTTCAAACAGTGAAAGATAGTCCGGCATCCCGGTGAAGATTGACAGATCCCTGTCTGTTGTATTTACCTGACCGGGTGACGAAGGATCGGTTCCGCACGATATTCATTTCCCCATTGAAGATGGACAGGCAATGCTGTCTTTACCCAAAAATGAGAGTCAGTACATGGATGACGGAGGCTTGAATCATTGTCTTCTGAAAAGATCAGGAATTTCTGTATCATTGCACATATCGATCACGGCAAATCTACCCTGGCCGATCGTCTTCTGGAGGCGACGGAAACTCTTTCCGACAGGAAGATGAGAGAACAGGTTCTTGATCGGATGGATCTGGAACGCGAACGGGGTATCACCATAAAATTGCAGGCCGTCCGCCTGGCCTACCGGGCCGGGGACGGGGAGGAATATGTCCTGAACCTGATCGATACGCCCGGCCATGTTGATTTCACCTACGAGGTGTCCAGAAGCCTTGCTGCTTGCGAAGGGGCTATCCTGGTTGTGGATGCTGTTCAGGGTGTGGAAGCCCAGACCATGGCCCACATTTACCTGGCCCTGGAACACGGGTTGAGGATCATTCCGGTTATCAACAAGATCGATCTGGAGAACGCCGATCCGGAAAGAGTTGGTGATGAACTGGCGGAAATCCCGGGGGCCGGGGGAGATGCTCCCTTGCTGGTTTCAGCCAAGGAGGGCACGGGCATCAGCGAGGTGCTGGAGGCGATCGTCGGGAGGGTTCCTCCGCCGAAGACAGTTCTCCCCGATGCACCTCTTCGGGCCCTGGTGTTTGATTCTTGCTATGATGTTTACCGGGGGGTTATCGTCTACATCCGTATCATGGAAGGCCGGGTTCAAAAAGGAACGATGATCAAATTCATGAGTACGGGACAGGCTTTCGAGGTGCTGGAGACGGGGGTTTTTCAACCGGAAATGGAACCTACGGAAAGCCTGGCTGCCGGGGAAGTTGGTTACCTGGTTGCCTCCATAAAAAATGTTGCCGATGCGCAGGTGGGTGATACGGTTACATCCGCATCAACACCGGCAGCCGAACCGCTTCCCGGCTATCGGCGCGTGGTACCCATGGTTTTCTGTGGGCTTTATCCCCAGGATAGCAATGACTTCAATTCCCTGCGGGAAGCGATGGAAAGACTCAAACTGAACGATGCGGCCATTGTATACGAGCCGGAAACCAGCCTGGCCCTGGGCCCCGGTTTCCGCTGCGGATTCCTGGGATTGTTGCATATGGATATCGTCCGGGAAAGATTGGAAAGAGAATATGGATTGGCCCTGATCATATCCGCACCGAGTGTCATCTACAAAGTCCATTGCAAGGACGGGACGGTGATGAAGATCGATAATCCGGCCCAATTCCCTCCGCTCGAACAAAGGGCCAGTATCGAGGAACCCTATGTGAAAGCCTCGATACTCCTGCCGGCGGAATATATGGGCGCGGTAATGGAACTCTGCCAGGAGAGCAGGGGGGAATATCTGAACACGGAATATCTGGAGTCCGGGCGGGTAAGGCTGATTTATTTTCTTCCCCTGGCAGAGATTATCCATGATTTCTTTGATCTTCTCAAGTCCAGAACACGCGGATATGCTTCCCTGGATTATTCCCTGTCCGGGTACAGGGCCTCCGATCTGTTGCTCGTCGATATCCTGGTGGCCGGTGATAAAGTGGATGCTCTTTCTTTTGTCATCCACGGTGATCGGGCTTACCGACGGGCTCGTGAGATGGTGGAGGCACTGAGGGGGATTATCCCCAGGCAGATGTTCGATGTGCCCGTTCAGGCCTCGATTGACAACAAGGTGATTGCCCGGGAAACCATCAAGGCTTACCGCAAGAACGTCACGGAAAAACTGTATGGCGGCGATGTAACCCGGAAGAGAAAATTACTGGAGAAACAGAAAGAAGGCAAGAAAAGGATGAAACAGGTAGGCAGGGTGGAGATACCGCAGGAAGCTTTCACGGCCATCCTGACGGCCAGGCATTTTGAAAAATAGGACTTTTCGTGGTTCTTTCCCCGTTCCCGGAAAACATCCGCAAACCCCGGCACCTGCACAGAAAGAAATCATGGAATCACAGGAGCTGCTGTAACAGAATCGGGTGGTATGGTGTTACAATGCCGGAGCGTCCGCTCCGGTGCCCGATCATATCCGTGACATTGTTCTGTTTCCGAGGAGTGGACAGAGCAACCCGGCCCCACCAAAAAATAATCCAGGGTCATCAAAGTGTTTCGATCGAGTCAAACCGCTCCGGGCTGGCCGGGATCGCCGGGCTACCCTTGCAAGGGTTATCGGGCGGAGCAGCCAATATGTCCAGGAAGGTGGCCGGTGCATGAAAATTATATCCTCTGACAAAAGGGTTTTTCATAAATTCTATGGAATAGGTAAATAGTACTTTCCGAGCGGTTACAATGTGTTCTGTCCGCTAACTTTGGGTGGTGTGGTCTTTACATGAAACTGAAGCCGCGTCTGGCGGAAGTGGCAAACCGTATCATACCGGAAAGTGTCGTGGTGGACATCGGAACCGACCATGCTTATCTTCCAGCCCATCTCGTCATGGAAGGTATTTGCCGCAAGGTGATCGGTGTGGAAAAGCTTGCCGGGAACCTGGAAAAAGCGCAGAAGACGGTTGACCTGTTCAATCTAACTTCCCGGATCGAGTTGCGCTGCGGCGACGGTTTTTCGGCCATAGGGAGCGATGAGCAGGTTGATGTAGCTGTCATCGCTGGCCTTGGTGGCCGCACAATCTGCAGGATATTGCAGGGAGGGGCCGGGAAACTGGATGCTTTCAAATATTTCGTTCTGCAGCCGATGTCCGATGTTTATCTGCTGCGCAGATGGCTGATGGCGCATGGTTTCTGTATCAAAAATGAGAGCCTGGCCCGCGAAAAAGGGCGTTTTTATGAAATCATGGTGGTGGAGAAGGGCAGGCAGGTGCAACCGGATGATTTTCTGTCGGAGGTGGGGCCAGGGCTGATCGAGAACAAGGATCCGCTGCTGATTCCCTACCTCGAAGAAAAAATTTCACGGTGCGAAAGGATCATGAATACGCTGGGCACGGCCAGGGGAACCACCGCTCTCAGGAAACTGAGATATTACAAAAGCAAAGGAAAGCGATTGAAGGAGGTTCTTTCTCTTGTCGTTGCAACTTCGGGAAGTGATTGATCTGATGGATGGCCTGGCTCCCCCTCATCTGGCCTTTGATCATGACAATGTTGGCCTGCAGATAGGCGATCCCCTTGCTGAAGTCAGAAATATCATCACCGTTCTGGATATGGACGTTGCGGTGCTCGATGAGGCACTGTCCCGGGATGCAAATGTGATTATCAGCCATCATCCCCTTATTTTCCATCCCTTGAAGGCGATAAACACCGGTTCACCCGAAGGTGCGCTCATTGAAACAATTATTCACAATAATGTGAATGTATTCGTGGCGCATACCAATCTGGATGTTGCGCCACGGGGGGTAAATTCATTGCTGGCGGAGCTTTTCGCGTTGCAGGGCACTTCCGTTCTGAAAGTAACCGCATCCGATCCTCTTCTGAAATTGGTGGTTTTTGTTCCCGGGGGGTACGAGGGCGGAGTCCGGGAAGCGATCACGGATGCAGGGGGCGGGTGGATCGGAAATTACAGCCACTGTACATTTCAGCTGGAGGGAAGCGGCACTTTCATGCCACGGGAAGGCAGCCGGCCTTTCAGCGGAGAGGAGGGTAGACTCAACCGGGCCAGGGAATTTCGCCTGGAGACGGTCATGCCTCTTTCCATGAAAACGCAGGTACTGGAAGCTCTGCAAGGAAGCCACCCCTACGAGGAGGTGGCCTACGATCTGTATGAACTGGCCCGCGAGGGGATTCCCCTGGGCCTGGGAAGGTTGGGAACCCTGGGAAAATCGCTGACGCTGAAAAGTTTTTCGGAAAGATGTAAAAAGTTGCTGGAGATCGGTGAGGTGCAAACGTGGGGGGATCCGCAGCGGTCGGTGAAGACAATTGCCCTCTGCGGCGGCAGTGGTGGCAGTCTGGTCAGAACCGCAGCGGAGAGGGGAGCCGATGTCCTCGTTTCCGGGGATCTGAAATATCATGATGTTCAACTGGCGCGGGCGCTGGGGCTGGCCCTCGTTGATGCCGGGCATTATGGAACCGAATATCCCATCGTCCCCTGGTTGGCCGGATATTTGCAAGATAAAATACGGGAACGGGGCCATTCGAACAAGGTCTGGCCCGTACCGAACAGGGATACGGGAAAGTTTTGAGCAAGGATAGGGTCGAAACCCTATCCTTTTTTATTGAAAAGGTTTTTACAAGGAGAGGAGGGCTTGCATGGAACAGCTGGAACTGTTGTGGCATCTGCAGGAGTGCGATACATCCATCGCGGAGCTGGAAAAACAACTCAAAGAAGATCCCCTGATTGCGGAATCAAAGGCAAGCGAGGACAGATTCCGCAGGGAGAAGGAGAGGCTGGAAGAAATCGGCGAAGACATCAAAGCCAGGCAGAAGGAGATAAAGCGGCAGGAACTCAACCTGCAATCTGCAACCGACGAGATCAAGAACCTGAAGACACGGCTGTACGGCGGTGAGGTTTCCAACGTGCGTGAACTGGAGATGATGGAGAAGCGTCTGACCAGCGTTGAAAAAAACAAAGATGCCCTGGAAAACAAAATCCTCGAATTGATCGAGGAGTTGGAAACAGTGGAGAAAACCCGGGAATCCGGGAAGATGATGGTGGCAGATTGCAAGAAGATCATGGAGAGCAGACGCTCCGATCTGAAAGAACGGATGGCCGAAATCGAGCGGAATATCGCCGAACTGAAAACGGAGAGAAAGGGGCTTCTGGAAAAGATAGATGATTTTTACCTGGAAAGGTACAGGATAGTGTGTCAGAGACCGGACAAAAAAGGGATGGCACGTGTTGCCGACAATATCTGTGAAGGTTGTCGGGTATTCATTTCTTCGGCCCAGAGGGGCAACCTTTACAATCCACAATCATTGGTGTATTGTGAGAACTGCGGCAGGCTGCTGGTCATGTTCAGTGAAGATAAAATCAGTAGAAAATAATATGGATCGAAAGGGGCTGCTGCACATTGATCGGGCGCGGCAGAGGATTCTGGGCAACATTGGTGGTCATTGTCCTTGTGGTGGCCATGATTCTGCCCCTTTACAATATGGTAAATATTATTGGCGGACAGGGTGCGGGAAATAACCATGGCCAGACCAATTCCGGTTCCGGGGATGCCGTGGAGCGAAGTCAAGAATGGATTGCTTCCCTGGAAAAATACCTGGAGGAAAATGAGCCCGGGGCATATCTGTTGAGGGAGTTGGCTTCCGCATATATTGCCGGTTCTTTGTATCTTGATCGCGTCGAGGAAAGGCAAAAGTATCTGGAAAAAGCAGCTTCGGTTCTGGAACAGGCTGTTGAAATGGAACCCCGTGAACCCGAGAATTATATGCAGCTTTACGATGTCTACAGCATGATGGGCCTTGACGAGAAAGCCGCGGAGAAAGCGGTCCAGGGGGAGGGGCTTCTGAGGGAACGGCTTGCAGGGGATCCTGACAACAATCTTGACCGTTATTATTTGAGTAAATTGCTGGATGAATACCGTCGCGATCCGGTGGCTGCCCGGGAACAGCTGGAGGTAATATTGGCTTCCGAACCGGAAGGCTCCGATCTGTATCTTCATGCCCGGCAGGAGATTGCCCGCTACGATGGTCTTGATGGAACCGGAAATGAAGGGGAAAGCGAGGAACGGTGATGGAGGAAGGGGGCAACAGGGCAGGCAACTGGTTGGCCAGGCTCGAGGACCTCAGAAAGCGCCTGGTGATCATGATCGTATGTGTTTTTGTCTCCGGCATCGTCTGTTTCTACTATATCAATGAAATCCGCGTGCTTCTGTTGAAACCGGCTGGAAACCCGGAGTTGATCTATATTTCACCGGCAGAAGCATTGATGGCCAATATCCGGCTTGCTTTTGCTGCAGGGGTCGTGCTCGTTTCTCCCCTGTTGATATATCAGATCATCGCCCTGTTCTGGCCATTCCTGACCAGGGAGCGGAAGAAACTGATGATCTTCCTTCCGCTCTTCATGATCTTTCTTTTTGTTGCCGGGCTGGTATTTTCCTACATGGTCGTGTATCCCATGGCCATACAGTTTTTCAAAAGTTTTGAAGATGAGACGCTGGAAGCCGTTTTCACCCTGCACAACTATCTCTCCTTTTCGATATCATTCATGTTTGCTTTCGGCCTGGCTTTTCAGCTTCCACTGGTGTTTCTGTTCCTGGGGGCCCTGGAATTGGTCCGCCCGGCTTTTTTGCGGGCAAACCGCAAGTATGCCCTGCTGGTCATGCTGGTTCTTTCGGCAATAATTACCCCGCCGGACGTTTTTTCCCAGGTTTTGATGACTCTCCCCCTGATGATTCTCTACGAGCTTGGCATCTTCATGGTGGTGCTGGTACAGCGGCGGAAACAGAAGAAGATCGAGGATGCCGACAATCTCCTGGATGTTTGAAATCAATCATCCTTGATTCCAGCCAACTTCCGGGCCATTCTTTTCTTCCCTTCCAGATCAGCCTGCCTGGCGATGACCACCCGCTGGGCCTGAGGTGAACCGGCGCCATGCAAGGATTCGGTCAGGTAGGCGGCGGCTGCTGCTCCCAGGGTAAGGTTTTCCACAAAACGCAGCATCCTGAGGCGGCAGGTGGTTTCCATGCCGGCAACGCCTTGAAAATATTTTTTCAACAACGGCCCGATCTCCGGATGTTCCAGATCTTTCAGTGATGGCAGGGTGGCCACCAGACCGCCGGCGATGTCCTCGGCAAGCCTTGCTATCTCGTAGGGAAAACGGGTCACATTCAATTTGCAGACATTGGCCAGCAGAAGGTCAACAAGATACGTTCCCGAAGCGGTGGGGTTGCCCCGGGAAGAGCAGGCAATACCGCAGCAGAATATCGTTTCATTCAGATGAATCATCTCCACAAGTTTATCCTTGATGTGGGAAGCCCTGTCGAGGCCATGGTATTCTGCCAATGAGGCCGCTGCACCGATAAGCAGGTCGCCCACTCCGGTCTTGCAGCCGCCGTAGCTCTGGCGATGATAACCGGCAAAACGTTCGACCAGCCGGCCGGAATAATCGTATTCCCCGCAGAGGAATACTCTTTCCCAGGGGATAAAAACATGATCGAAGATGATGAGGCATTCCTGTCCACCGAAATACATGTTGCCGGTGTCGGCACGATCAGGTTCCATTTTGCGGAGATCCGAAGGTTGGCGCCCCAGAATGTAGATCAATTGCGGGTTATCCGCTTCCACGGCAAAGGCCACGGCATAATCACGGTCCTCTTCACGCATTGCCGTGGTTGGCATGGCGATGATGTAGTGGGAATTGAGCGCGCCGGTCTGATGGCATTTCGCACCGTTGACCACGATACCTTCCCTGTTCCGGCTGACTACTCGCAGGTATAGATCGGGGTCGGCCTGTTCATGGGGGCGCTTGCTGCGATCCCCCTTGGGGTCGGTCATTGCCCCGTCACAGACAGCATTCTCCTCCTGAACCTGCTGCAGGAAATGGTTGAAATTACGATGATAGGGTGTGCCCAGATCCCGTTCCAGTTCAAAAGTGGTGATTTCCAGTGCATTCAAAGCGTCCATGCCCACGCAACGCTGAAAGCATGTTCCCGTCTGCTGGCCAAGAAGACGCTGCAACTTTACCTTGTTGATCAGGTCTTCTGCCGAGCGATGAATATGGGTGAAACGATTGATGCGGCGGCCATCCAGATGAGAGTTCGCATAGATCAGCTGTTCGTGTTCCGGCTGGCCCTGCAGAGCATAGGACCGGGCTACTGCTGCGGTGCTGAGCTGCACCAGCGGATGTTCCTGCGGTGCATCGACCGGGGTGCCCCGGATATAGACTTTGCGCTTCAATTTTTTCAGGCTGCTGATATATTTGTTTTCAGGCATATTATTTTTCCCTCCCGATGTTTGATAGATATATGTTTAAAATATTCAAACAAAGGGAGAAGATGTCCTGCTTGAATGCCAATTTCTTTGGCACAGCCCCGTTTTGAAGCAGTTTCCGGGGGAGCTGTTCAAGGTTGATTAATTCGGATGATTCTAGTAAGATAATGTGTGGACAAGTTTCCTGCACGGGGGTAGTTGGCGGTCTGGTGACGCTCCTGGACTTCAAATCCAGTGGTGGGCGCGATCCGTCCACGGTGGGTTCGATTCCCATCTACTCCCGCCATTGCTGTGTTGCAAGAAGAGAAGTTGGGGTTAACGTAAAACATAATTTGTGGTAAAATGAAGTGTGAGTGGTGCCATTCCATCAGTTTGTTTCCGGGGGCAGACTTGAAGTTGATTTGACAGGGGGGTAAAGCATGAGCAGAAGGGAATATTCGAAGAAAGAGGCGGCGTTGCTTCTTGGAGTTACACCGAGCGCGATCCAGAGGAGGATAGAACGTAAAACAATAGAGGCGCGCAAAGACAATCGTGGGCATTGGTTGGTATCTTTGACAGATGAGGAAATTGAAAGGAAACGGATGCGAAAAGCCGACCGGATAGTGGAACAGGCGGTTACCGACACCGATCCGCAGTCTTCTCCAGCCGCGGACGCCTCACCGGGGGTTCCGGAGGGGAAAAAGGGTTTTTGTATCAAGGAAAGTGGCATCGTGGAGGCATTGTTGTCCGGTGAATTTATATCGCAGGCCATCGATTTTGTCCTGGAATGGAAAGACAGGGCCGAGGAGCTGACCAGGTCTCTGGCCGAAAAAGGGGGCCTGCACATCGAGGATGCCGACAGTCTGGTCGATTCGTTCATGGATAAATTTGAAGAACAGAAAAATATCTATCTGATCAAATTGATGGAGGGGGTCGAGGCGGTCAGAAGCAAGATCGTTACCAGGCAGGATGTGGAACAACTGGAGAAGAAGATTGAAATATTGTCCAAGAAGATCCAGGCCCTGAAAGAAAAAGAAAACGGATAGACCTTTTCGGGCTTGATGGGGTGGAGGAAGTAACAACCGGGGTGAACGATTTGCGTTCTCCCCATTTTTTATGAATTTTTATGGCTGCAATCGAAAGGAAACAGGGGTGCAGCAGTTACCGCTGACCGATTTCTGTCGGCAGGGCTGTGGTAACGGGCTCGATTTTCCAGATCTCATCGGCATATCTTTTTATCGTAAGGTCGCTGGAAAATTTGCCCGCGTGGGCGATGTTGACAGCGCATTTTTTCTGCCAGCTTTGCCTGTTGCCGTATGCATGCTCCGCCCTTTCACGGGCGGCACCGAAAGAGGGGAGATCCTTCAACACAAAAAATTCATCGTTGCCGCCGATGAGATGATCGAAAATGGCCCTGAATTCATGTTCCCCGGTGGGAAGAAAACCGTTTATCAGCTGGTCGGTTACCTTCCTGATACGGGGGTTGGTGTTGTAGATATCGGTAGAACGGTAATGACCTTTTTCATGATAATTGTTGACTTCATCGGCCGTCAATCCGAATGTGATGATATTGTCTTCACCGACGGCTTCCATTATTTCGATGTTGGCACCATCAAGGGTGCCGATTGTCACCGCGCCGTTCAACATGAATTTCATGTTGCCTGTACCGGAAGCTTCCTTGCTCGCCGTCGAGATCTGCTGGCTCAGATCTGCTGCGGGGATAATGATGTCAGCCAGCGAAACACGGTAATTTTCCAGGAAGACGACCTTGATGCGGTCCCTTATCCTGCGGTCGGTATTGATAACCCCGGCCACGGTGTTGATCAGCTTGATTATTTTTTTGGCCAGATAATAGTTCGGGAATGCCTTGGCTGCAAAAATAAAGGTGCGGGGGGTTATCTGTATATCCGGGTTTTCCAGAAGGCGGTTGTAGAGATCCATGATGTGCATGATGTTGAGCAGCTGGCGTTTGTAAAGGTGGAGCCGTTTTACCTGGACGTCGAAGATGGAATGGGTATCGATTTTAAGGTCATGTTTTTCCTCTACAATCCGGGCCAGCGCAGCTTTGTTGCACTGTTTTATATCGTAAAGCCTGTCCAGAAAAGCTGAATCTTCGACATAATCAGATAATGCTATCAGGGAACGGGGGTGTTTGATCCAATCCGGCCCGATGGTTTCGTTGATCAGATTTGACAGCAGCGGGTTGACCTTCAAAAGCCAACGGCGGTGAGTGATCCCGTTGGTCTTGTTATTGAATTTCCCCGGAAATATCCCGTAGAAATTTTTCATCTCCCGGTGTTTGAGGATTTCGGTATGCAACCTGGCTACACCGTTTATACTGTGACTGCCTACCAGGGCAAGATGAGCCATCTTCACGTGTTTGTCGGCAATGATGGACATGGAGCCGATCTTGTCCCGGTAGAGGGGGTATTCTTTCATTATGGTTTGGCAGAAACGGTTGTTGATCTCCTCGATGATCATGTAGATACGTGGCAGCAATGGTTTGAACAGACCCACGGGCCATTTTTCAAGAGCCTCCACGAGGGTGGTATGGTTGGTGTAAGAGATTGTCCCGGTTGTGATTTCCCATGCTTTTTCCCAGGACATTCCCTCCCTGTCCATCAGGATGCGCATGAGTTCGGGAATGGCCAGAGCCGGGTGAGTGTCATTGATATGGATTGCCACCAGCTCGTTCAATCTTTCCAGGGAACCATACCTGTTTTTGACACAGCGGGTGATACTCTGGATGGCGGCGGAAACAAGAAAATACTGTTGTTTGAGACGCAGTATTTTGCCCTCATGATGTGAGTCGTCGGGATAGAGAAAAGCAGAGATTGATTCCAGGTTATGCTTGTAGTCAACGATACGCTGGTAACAGTCCATGATGGCGCACAGTTCGGTTTTGGATGCCTCGGCATCCCACAAGCGAAGCGTATTGACAGTCTTGCCATCAAAGCCGATCATGGGCATATCATAGGGAACCGCATTGATTATTTCAGCATTTCTATGGTGGAAAAAGTAGCGGCCATTTCTTTCTTCAAATTCGATGTGCCCGCCAAACTTTACCTCAACCGTTTCCTCTACCCGGCGTATTTCCCAGACATTGCCCTCCTTGAGCCAGTTTTCGGGGAGTTCTATCTGGTAACCATCGACAATTTTTTGTTCAAAAAGCCCGTATCTGTATCTGATTCCACATCCATGGCCAGGCAGGCCCAGGGAAGCCAGGGAATCCAGAAAACAGGCCGCCAGGCGGCCAAGGCCGCCGTTTCCCAGGCCGGCATCGGGTTCTTCAGCGACAATGTCGGCCAGTTCGATGCCAAGTTCGTGCAACCCTTCGCGGCACAGTTCCAGGATATGAAGATTGATCATGTTGCTTTCCAGCAGACGCCCCAGGAGAAATTCCATGGACAGATAGTAAACTTGCTTGGCACCCAGTTCATGATACCGCGCCATCGTAGCCGACCATTCATCCGTGATCGCTTCACGGATCATCGTGCCCAGAACCTGGTAAATATCCAGAGAAGTTGCTTGCAGGCAATCTTTCCCGCGTAGATTTTTGAGTTTTTCAACAAAACATGCTTTGAATCGTTCCTTGTTTCCAAACATGACATACCACGTCCCATAACATGATCGCTATTACATTAAAACACAGATTCGTTTATTTTTAATTGTAAAAATAATGGCAGATTTGTATCAATGTTTTACAACAGTGCGCGAAACCAAGAAACACGGAGGCGCGGGGAAAGGATACACTTTTTCAGACCCGGGGAGGGGACGAAAACTGATTTTGGCAAAAAACAGGGAATGGAATCGCATTTTGCGCTTGCCCGGGAAATAACCGATTTGTTTTCAAAAATGGTACAGGGGGACAATGTACCGGCTGAATGGGGCCGTTAAATTTGCGGGACTTGCGCATGAAGTGGCAATATTGCAGGATGTGGCAAAATTAAATATATTTTTTTTGGAATCTTGCAGGGAATAAAACTTAACTAGCGAAATAGTTAAGTAAGTATAGTTATTGGTTTCAACCAAAAATGTTTTATTTAAAAAAAATCAAGGAGGAGAATTGTTGTATGAGTGAACAGGATTATGTAAAAGGTGGGTCTTTCTTGCTCAGCCAGCTTGGTCCAGATGATGTTTTTACCCCCGAAGAACTGGATGACATGCATCTTATGATCAAGAAGACGTGTGATGATTTTGGTGAGAACAAAGTATTTCCCCTCACTGATGAGATCGAAGCCAAAGCCGAAGGGGTGACGGTAGGCCTGTTGAAAGAAGCGGGGGAACTGGGGCTTCTTGGCAGCGATATTCCCGAAGAATATGGCGGAGACGGTGGGGACAAGACTACTTCGGCGCTCATTGCCGAAGCCCTGACCTATTCAGGTTCCTTCTCCACGGCATTCGGTGCTCATACGGGTATCGGTACCCTGCCGATCGTCTATTTCGGTACCAAGGAGCAGAAGGAACGCTATCTTCCCGATCTGGCAGTGGGAAACAAAATTGCGGCATATGCACTGACTGAACCGGAAGCCGGTTCCGATGCCATGAACGCAAGGTCCACGGCTGTTCTGACTGAAGACGGCAAGCATTACATACTTAACGGGACCAAGATGTTTATTACCAATGCTGCCTGGGCGGACGTGATCATTGTATTCGCCAAGATTGACGGAGAGAAGTTCACCGCTTTTATCGTTGATCGTGATTCGGAAGGGCTTTCCATCAGTCCCGAGGAGAAGAAGATGGGGATCCATGGATCTTCGACCTGCAGCGTGATCATGGAAGACTGCAAGGTTCCCGTGGAAAACGTTCTTCATGTGATCGGCAAGGGACATCAGGTGGCGCTGAATATCTTGAATATCGGCCGCTTCAAGCTGGCTGCCGGTGCAGTCGGCGGGGCCAAGAAAGCAATTGAAGCTTCGATCGAATATGCACTGGAGAGGCATCAGTTCAACCAGCCCATCGCGCAGTTCAACCTGATCAAGAACAAGATTGCCGACATGTTGATCAAGACCTATGCCATGGAAAGTATGGTCTATCGCACCGTGGGACTGATCGACACCAAGATGGAAGATGTGGACATGGATGCCGAGGATGCCAACCAGCAGGTTGTCAATTCGATTCGTGAATACGCCATTGAATGTTCGATCAACAAGGTTTACTGCTCGGAAGGGCTGGATCAGATCGTCGATGAGGCAGTGCAGATCTACGGTGGTTACGGTTATTCGGCCGAATATATCGTGGAAAGGTTGTACCGGGATAGCCGTATCAACCGGATTTTTGAAGGCACCAACGAGGTCAACCGCATGCTTATCCCCGGAACCCTTCTTCCCAAGGCGATGAGCGGCGACCTTCCTTTCATGGACGCTGTCTTCGGATTGAAAGGGGAACTTGACAAGCTGAAAGAGATGGAGGTACCCACGGAGTCACCGGAGAAGGAAGCCTTCGTCATTGAAAACATGAAGAAACTATTCCTGCTGGCTTGCGGCAATGCAGCACGTCAGTTTGAACAGGCCATCGAGCAGGAACAGGAGATTCTGGTGGCCCTGGCCAATATTGCCATGGAAGTTTTCGCCGCTGAAAGCTCCTTGCTGAGGGCGAGGAAGATTGCCGCTGAAAGTGGTGAGGAAGCTGCCCGCCTGCCGATGTTGATGACCCAGTGCCTGGTGAGCGAAATGGTTCCGAAATGCCAGGCATGGACCAACGAGGTCATTGCCGGTACTTTTGAACCGGAAAAAGCAGCAAGAAATACGGATAACATCCTCCTGCTGAGCCGTAATATTCCGCTCAACACCTATGTTATCAAGCGCGAATTGGCAGATGAGGCTTACAAGGCGAAGAAATACTTTTTGGAGAAGTAGACTGTTGAAAGGGTAAGCGGGAGTTGAAAGAGGCGGGCGGCGTTGGTTACGCCACCCGCCTTTTTATGAACCAGGGGCAATTTTTTAACATATAGAATCAGAGGTGAAACTGCAAGTGGAGAAAGTATATGTGGTAGGTGCGGTGCGAACAGCGGTAGGTAGCTTCGGTGGGTCCTTGAGAGATGTAACGGCGGTGAAGCTCGGCTCTATTGTCATCGAGGAAGCGCTGAAAAGGGCGGGATTGGACAAGAAAGATGTGGATGAAGTGATCATGGGCAATGTTCTGCAAGCGGGGCTCGGGCAGAGTTCCGGCCGACAGGCTGCTGTCAATGCCGGGATACCCGTGGAAGTACCGGTATTGACGGTAAACAAGGTCTGCGGTTCCGGGCTGAAGGCGATCAATCTGGGTGCCCAGAGCATCATGCTCGGGGATGCAGATATCGTTGTGGCCGGGGGGATGGAGAATATGAGTGCGGCTCCCTATCTCGCGCCGATGGCCAGATGGGGGGGGCGGATGGGGCATACGGTGATGCAGGACGCGATGATTCTGGATGGCCTCTGGTGTGCGTTCGAGGACATACACATGGGGATCACGGCCGAGAATATTGCGGATGATTACAATATCAGCAGGGAAGATCAGGACCTTTTTGCCTTGCAGAGCCAGCACAGGGCCATCGCCGCCATTGATGAAGGAAGGTTTGATGATGAGATAATACCCGTGCCTGTCCCGCAGAGAAAGGGTGAACCGCTGCCTTTCAGCACCGATGAACATCCCCGGCGGGGGACAACCCTGGAAAAACTGGCGGCCCTTCGCCCGGCATTCAAAAAAGATGGTACGGTTACGGCAGGCAACGCTTCGGGCATCAACGACAGTGCTGCTGCAGTGGTCCTTGCTTCCGGCAGGGTGGTGGGGAAGCTTGGCCTGAAGCCCATGGTGGAGGTGATCAATTTTGCCTCGGCGGGGGTTGAACCCCGGGTGATGGGAACCGGCCCCATAGCTGCTTGCCGGCGCCTGTTCAAGAAGACCGGCCTCTCCGTTGAAGATATCGATCTTTTTGAATTGAATGAAGCTTTTGCTTCCCAATCCCTGGCTGTACTGAAAGAGCTGCAGGTGAACCCGGAGATTGTCAACGTCAACGGCGGGGCGATTGCTCTGGGCCATCCTATCGGGGCCAGCGGCGCCAGGATCTTCATCACTTTGATTTTCGAGATGAGGAGAAGAAAAAGCAACCTGGGTGTCGCTTCTCTCTGTATCGGAGGCGGGCAGGGCGTTGCCACGCTGGTGAAAGGGATGTAATCTGTACGTGATCAGTTCCGGCAAACGGGTGTTGCGTTGATCGAATCGCGGCCAGTGATTCTACCAGAAAAACAGGGCGGGATGCAGACAGCCGGTTTGGTCCGGCTGTCTTGTTGGCCGTTTTGCTTCCATCAGGGAGAGGCCTCACCGCCCTTTCCGCATGGTTATGGGAGCTTTTGCAAGGCCAGTTTTTGATGGATTGTCGGCCTTTCCATCTTTACTCCGGAGGCGGCGAACGGCTTCCGACAGGGCCCATCTTTTCCCCGGAGGCCACGGGGATGCAGGTTGCAGCCCGGGCGGATCTTCCGTAACTGGCCACTTCGATTAATCATTCCATTGTTTTGTGGTATGATAGTTTTTAGTAAATGATCAAATCATATGTCAGAGGTGTCGGGATGGACGTTAAAAACTCTTTTCTCAGGGCCTTGCCGGCGGTGGACCGTATCTTGCAGGAAGAGCCCCTGCAAAAAATCGCGAATCGGATTCCCCACGGTCTCCTGCTCGAAGTTTCACGCGAGAGCATAGATCATTTCAGAGAGAAAATCATCGCTTCTTCCTCCGGCGAGGAACTTGAAAACCTGGCCATCGACCCCGCCGTGATTGCTGCCGAAGCCGCGGAAAGGGCAAGGCTGCGGTTTTTTTCCGGGCTGCGCCATGTGATCAATGCAACAGGGGTTATATTGCATACCAATCTGGGGCGGGCGCCGCTGGCCGAACAGGCTATCCACGCAGTTACATCCACGGCGGGGCAGTATTCCAATCTTGAACTTTCGCTGGAAAGTGGCCGGAGGGATTCACGGCTGGCCCACGTGGAGGGGCTGGTATGCACCTTGACCGGGGCGGAAGCTTCCCTGATTGTCAACAACAATGCCGCGGCGGTATTGCTTCTTCTCAATACTTTGGCCAGGGATAGGGAAGTTATCGTTTCCCGCGGGCAACTGGTCGAGATAGGGGGAGGGTTCCGTGTTCCCGATGTCATGAAAGCCAGCGGGGCAACGCTGGTGGAAGTGGGAACTACGAACAAATGTTACCGGCATGATTATGAAAGAGCCATTTCTGATCGGACTGCATTGCTCCTGAAGGTACATACAAGCAATTATCGTATCATTGGTTTTACGGAGGAGGTTTCCCGGAAAGAACTGGTTTCCCTGGGTCGGCAGGTTGGCTTGCCGGTGGTGGAAGATCTGGGCAGTGGGGCTTTTTATGATCTCACCGAATACGGGTTGCCTCCGGAACCCACCGTGCAAGAATGCCTCGAAGAGGGTGTCGGGGCAGTCTCATTCAGCGGGGACAAGATCCTTGGCGGACCGCAGGCAGGGATAATTGTAGGGGACAGGGACCTGATCCGGCGGTTGCGTGATAACCAGCTGTCAAGGGCATTGCGCGTTGATAAACTAACCATCGCGGCCATGGAGGCGACTTTACGCCTCTATCATGACCACGAGAAGGCCCGATGTGAAATTCCCGTTCTGGGGATGTTGACCGCTGATACCCGTGACCTGAAGGCGAGGGCTGACCGTTTGCTGCGCCGTTTGAAACAGCAGGTCAAGGCAGGGGATTGGCAGATAATGAAAGGGACCTCCTGTGTGGGGGGTGGAGCCATGCCCCTGGCAGAATTGCCCACGTATCTGATCTCCTACCGATCCGGGGACATTTCGGCGGAGGAGTTGATGAAAAGATTGCGGTGGGGAGACCCCCCCCTGATAGCGAGGGTCCACCAGGAACATTTGCTTCTGGATTTGCGGACCGTTTTGCCCGGACAGGAGGAAGAAATTGTTACCGTGATGATGAAGGCGGTAAATCCCGGGGAATAGATCAAAAAACAATCTCTATGGTGCGGAGTGATAAGAATTGGATGCGGTGATAATCGGTACGGCCGGCCATGTTGACCATGGCAAGACGGCGCTGATCAGTGCGATTACCGGGGTGGACACGGATCGGCTCAAGGAAGAAAAGGAAAGGGGCATCTCCATCGATCTGGGTTTTGCTTCTTTTTCTTTGTCCGGAGGCCGGGTAGCGGGAATAATAGATGTTCCGGGCCACGAAAGATTTATCAACAATATGCTGGCGGGTACCGCGGGCATAGATCTTGTACTGCTGGTGATCGATGCCTCCGAGGGAGTTATGGCCCAGACCCGCGAACACCTCAACATTCTGCAATTGCTGGGACTGGAAAAAGGACTGGTCGTGCTGACCAAAATCGACCTTGTCGATGAAGAATGGTTGGACATGGTGGAGGAAGAGGTGCGAGGAGAACTTCGGGGTACTTTCCTGCAGGAAGCCCCTTTCTGCCGGGTTTCGGCGGTAACCGGATCCGGGATAGAGGAATTGCGGGCGATGCTTGATCGGCTTACAAGGATGGTCGCACCCCGCGACCTGAATGCACCGATGCGGCTTCCCGTTGACCGTTCCTTCATCATATCCGGGTTTGGCACGATAGTGACGGGCACGCTCATCCAGGGGCGCGTGGGCATCGGTGATATCGTGGAAGTGTTGCCCGCGGGGGAGAAAGCGCGCGTGCGCAACATCGAGGTTTTCAATCACGGTGTCAAGGAAGCTTTTGCCGGACACAGGGTGGCCATAAATCTTTCGGGGGTGGAAAAGAGTGAACTGGAACGGGGAAGCGTGATCTGTTCCCCGGGTTATTTCAGGCGGACATCGATGCTCGATGCCTCCGTGACGATATTGAATAGAGTTACCAGGGACGTGAAGAACCTGGACCCCCTGCATCTTTATCTTGGCACGTCCCGGGTGGTGGCGCGTATGGCTATTCTGGATAAAGAGATCCTGCGGCCCGGGGAAAGGGGGCTTGTCCAGCTCAGGTTGGAGTCGCCGCTGGTCGCCGACAGGAAGGACCGTTTCATCATCCGCTCCTATTCGCCGGTGGTGACGATTGGTGGGGGGATGGTCCTCGACCCTTTCTCGGAAAGGAGGCCGCGCCGCGCCCGCCGCACAATCATAAAAACCCTCCGGGAACTGGAGAGAGAGATTCTGACTTCCGGAACGGACAGATCATACGTGGTCCAGAAGATAAGCCAGTTGAAAGTGGCCGATTTTTCACGGCTTGAAACGATGGCCCGGTTGGGAAAGGAGAAGCTGGAATCACTTATCGGGGAACTGAAGGATGAGGGAAAGATCATGGATCTGGGGGGCAGTTATATAACGGCGGAAACGCTGGAAAAATGGGAAGAGGAGGTAACTGCTTTTCTGGATGACTATCATCGCAAGCATCCTCTTCTGGCCGGGGTTCCGCGGGCGCAGTTGAGGGGCGTAATTCCGGCAGAACTCTCCATCAGGGAATACGATGCTTTCCTGGACAATCTGGAGGCCAAAGGGGTGGTGAGCTGTCAGGGAGAGAAGGTTTGCAGAGCCGGTTTTGTACCTGAACTGACACCCGGCGAGGAGATTTTCATCAGCAAGATCAAGTCGATTCTGAGCGAAGCACGGTTCCAGCCTCCTCCGGCAAGAGAAATAGCGGCTTCCACTGACCGGAAGATTGCTGACCTCGAATCTCTGCTGGAATACATGAGCGATCGCGGTTGGATAATCAAAATAAGTGAAGATATGTATCTGCTCCAGGATCTGTATGAAGAGGCACTGGAGATGTTGCGGGATCATTTTCGCCAACATGATCGGCTTACGATGGCTCAATTTCGTGACTGCCTGCAGAGTTCGCGGAAATACATGCAAGCATTGCTGGAACATTTTGACCAGAAGAAGTACACGAAAAGGGTGGGGGATTATCGTGTACCCTGGAAACTTTGAAAAGGGGTGGGCAGATGTCGGAGAAAAAAATGAGGTTGACCTCGTTGGCACGTAGCGCCGGGTGAGCAGCCAAGATAGGTCCGGAGACCCTGGCGCAGGTTCTGCGTCAATTGCCCCTGCCGGAGGATCGGCGTTTCTTGAACCGTGAGGAAAAAAACTCCGACGCGGGAATATTTCAAATTGCAGAGGATACCGCCCTGGTACAATCGGTCGATTATTTTACCCCGGTGGTGGACGATCCCTACCTGTTTGGTTTGATCGCGGCGGCAAACGCCCTGGGAGATATCTACGCGGTTGGCGGAACACCCCTTACTGCTTTGAATATAGTTTCTTTCCCTTGCCAAAAATTGAAAAGTAATATTTTGAAAGATATTCTTCATGGCGGCCATGTGAAAATCCAGGAAGCCGGAGCGGTCGTGGTTGGAGGGCATAGCATCGAGGATGATGAACCCAAATACGGGCTGGCTGTCACGGGCCTGGTAGACCCACGCGAACTCGTCACCATTTCGGGAGCCCGGCCGGGAGAAGTTCTGGTACTCAGCAAGCCCATAGGGACCGGCATCATTACCACTGCCCTGAAAGGGGGGGCAGTCAGGGAAGAGGAGGTGGCAGAGGCTCTTGACGGGATGTCCGCGTTGAATGATGGAGCTGCGCGGATCATGAAGCAGTCCGGGGTTTCCGCCTGTACGGATGTTACCGGTTTCGGACTGCTGGGGCATGCAGCGGAGATGGCCGAATCAAGCCGTGTTTCCATCAAACTCAGGCAGGGTTCACTGCCTCTTTACCCCCGGACGGAGGAGCTATTCGAAAAAGGTTTTGTTCCCGGCGGTACCTACCGCAACCTGGATTTTTACCGGCCCAGAATGGAAATAATGGTAGATGATGACAGCAAGTTGATGCTCATGGCTGACCCGCAGACATCCGGAGGGCTTCTTATGTCCGTACCACCTGCACGGCTGCCGGGGTTGACAGATGCCATGACCGGAGCAGGCCTTGGCTGTTATACAGTCGGAGAAGTCCTTGATTATTCAGGCAGTTTGCTCGTTGTGGAAAAATAGATCCGTGGCCTTTGAATCACTGTTTTATTTTCATGTACTCGTTGATAGCTTTATCCAGATTCTTGCTGGCCCGGATGGTCTTGCTATCGAGAGGGCATCCATGGATAAAACTGGTGTTGTACATTTTGGTGCGTAGCCCTTCAATTTTTGCCTGAAGATGTTTGGTCTTCTGCGCATTACTGAATTCATGTTTCATCGTCATTTTATCCTCCCGATTTTTGGGTCGGTTGGTTGATTTCGACATAAAATGGAAATATCCTCTTTTTTTGAAAAAAATATTTCGCGCAAATACATTATCTTCTAATTTGTTTTATATTTCTTTAATTTCTATATACTTAGCAGGATTTATTCAAATTAATGTCGAAAGAGTAGAAAATGAATTATGCAATCGTGTCAAATCCCGGCAGGAAAACATTTCCAACCGGGTCAGGGCAAGCATAATCGATGTTTGTTATATTCCGTTCATAATTGGAATAATCATGGGTTGAAAAGGAGGTGAATCAAGGCTGTCCGGTCTTTTGCTTCTGGAATTTCAAACGTAGAAAATCTATATCGAAACCGGTTTACTAGAGGCAAACAAAATATATCTCTATGCGGGGTATGAAGATGAGCGTTGAAAACATTTCTTTTACAGAAAAATTTGATTTACTTGGTTGTATCCAGTGCGGGAAGTGTACCGGGGGTTGCCCGGTTACAGTCAGAACAAATCTGAATCCACGTCGATTTGTATATGACGCTTACAACGAGGACCTTCTGGATGAACTTGCCCACCTTGTCGAAGTATGGGACTGTACCGGATGTCATACCTGCGCGGTAAGATGCCCGAAGGGGTTGAAACCGGTGGAGGTTCTGTTCGGCCTGCGCAATCTTCTGGTAGAGAGTGGGAAGGTTCAGCCGACTGTCAGGGATGCTCTGGAAAGCACATACCTGGAAGGAAACCCCTGGAACAAGGCCAAGGCTCTCCGTTACGATTGGATGGATGGGCTGGACGTGAAACTGGCCGATCCCGATCAGGAGGTGGAAAATCTCTTTTTCGTCTGCTGCACGATTGCCTACGATCCTCGTGTACAGGCGACAGCCAGAAACATGGTCAAGCTGCTCAACAAAGCGGGTGTGGACTATGCCTTTCTGGGCGAGGATGAATCCTGCTGCGGCAGCGAGATCATAGCCCTGGGGGAGGAAGAACTCTTCTGGGAGATGGCCGAGGAAACGGTGGAGAAATACAATGAATTCTCCGCCGGAAGAATTGTAACCCTATCGCCCCATTGCCTGACTGCTTTGAAGAAAATGGAAGGCCTGAAACACGAGGTTATACATTATACACAGCTTCTGGCCGAATTGATTGAAAAAGAGCAATTGAGTTTTTCGGGCGAGTTGAAGGAGAGAATCGTTTATCATGATCCATGCTTCCTGGGCAAGCAGAGCCTCATTTTTGATGAACCGAGGATGATTCTGAAAAGCATCCCCGGTGTGGAACTTGTTGAATTTGAACGTTCCCGGGAACGCAGCCTCTGCTGTGAAGGTGGCGGAGGGAAGATGTGGGTGGAATCGGAATCGAAAGAGGAACGCCTGGCGGAAACAAGGATCAAGGATGCGAAAGAACTGGGGGCACAGGTGGTGGCCGTAGCCTGTCCTTTCTGTGTACTCACTCTGGATGATGCTGTCAAGGCATTGGGCCTTGAAGAAGAGATGAGGGTAGCGGAAATAATGGAAATTATCGACACTGTGATGTAAATCGAATACTAGAAAGTTGGAGGTGGAGTTTTGTGAAGACTTTTGTTTGTATCAAGTATGTTCCGGATACGTCGGAAGCCGATATCAAACTAGACGAAACCGGAAAGGCAGTGGATTCCAGCCGATTTTCATTCGATATCAACGATGCTGACAACTATGCGGTCGAGGAATCCGTGCTGATCAAGGAAGACAAGGGAGGAGAGGTCACGGTCGTTTCCATCGGGCCACAGAAATCCGAAGTCATGATCCGTATGGCCCTTGCCAAGGGCGGGGATCGTGCCATTCGCATAGAAGATCCCCGGATCAATAGCTTTGACCCCATCTGTATAGCCAAGGTCCTTGCCGGAGCGATCAAGGGGCAAGAATTTGACCTGGTTCTCACCGGTTGCATGGCCAACGATGACGGTCAGATGGCCGTGGGGGTGGCCCTGGCAGAAGAACTGGGTGTGGCACATGCGGCGATGGTCAAAAATGTTGAAGTCCTTGATGGCAAGGTAAAAGCAAGCAGGGAGCTTGAAGGTGGGCTGATGGAGGTTGTGGAAGTGGCCCTTCCGGCCGTCCTGACCATACAGACGGGTATCAACGAACCCCGCTATGCCCCGATCAGGGGAATCAGACAGGCGCAGAAAAAAGAACTCAAGGTAATGAATCTTGACGATCTGTCCATGCCTGCCGATCAGGTGAACGAGTCTGCTTCGTTGATCGTTCTGAACAAGCTTTACATTCCGGAAGTTGTTTCGACAGCGGAGTTTATCGAGGGTGAACCGGAAGAAAAGGCGGAAAAACTTGCTTCCATTCTCGTAAAAGGAGGTCATTTATAAGATGGGTGATGTATTTGTACTGGCGGAGCACAGGCAGGGGGCATTGCGTGATATCTCCTGGGAGATGCTGAATCTGGCATCCCAGGTCGCTGCAGATGCCCAGGGAGAAGTTGTGGCCGTGCTGCTGGGTCACGGTGTGGATGATTTTGCTTCCGAACTGGCCGGGGCATGTGACAGGGTCCTCTGTATCGATGATGCCCTGCTGGCAGATTTCAACGGTGATAAATACCAGAAAATCGTTTCAGCCCTGATTGATGAATACAAGCCTTTTATCGTGATGGTCGGGCATACCGCTCAGGGCGTGGATTTTGCACCCGCGCTGGCTGTGGAGAAGGGGCTTCCCTTTCTTACCGATCTGGTGGCTTTGAAAATTGAAGAAGGCAAACCGATTGCCGAGCGTCAGTATTATCAGGGGAAAGTAAACGGAGAATTTTCTTTCAAGGATGCGGAGACCTATCTGTTTACCATCCGCGAATCCGCTTTTGAAGCGATCGAGCCTTCCAAAAAGGGAAGTGTTGAGAAAATCGATTCCCCTTTGAAAGAGGATCTTGATTACCGCACGTTTGTCGAGTATGTGGAAGCTGAAGTGGGCGACGTTGATATCACCCAGTCGGAATTGCTGGTAGGGATCGGCCGTGGTGTGCGTGAAGACAAGAATTTGCCCCTGATGGAAGAGCTGGCAGAAAGCATCGGGGCAGATATCTGCGGCTCCCGTGCGGCGACCGACGCGGGCTGGATACCTCATGATCGCCAGGTGGGGACATCGGGTAAAACGGTGAAGCCGAAGCTCTACATTGCAGTGGGAATCTCGGGTGCCTTCCAGCATCTGGCCGGAATCAAAGGAGCCAAAACCATCGTGGCTATCAACAAGGATCCCAATGCGCCGATTTTTGCAGAGGCGGATTACGCCATTGTTGATGATCTGTTCAAGGTGGTTCCAAAACTGGCCGAAAAAATCAAAGAAATGAAAGGTGCTTAGCCCCCAAGCTGGTTCAGCACTATCAAAAGCTAATCTGCGTGGGAGGATGAAAATTCGAGATGGAAAAACCAAAATTGGGTGTTTATGTTTGTCATTGTGGGATAAATATTTCAGCAACCGTCGATGTTGAGGAAGTAACCAATTTTGCGGCGACGCTTCCCGGCGTCGTCATCGCCAAAAATTATGCCTACATGTGCTCCGATCCCGGGCAGTTGCTGATCCGCGAGGATATCAGCAAATCTGGTATAAACAGGGTGGTGGTGGCTTCCTGTTCTCCGCGTATGCACGAACTCACTTTCCGGAAGACACTCAAGGAAGCGGGCCTCAATCCTTTCTATCTGGAAATGGCCAACATACGGGAACATTGTTCCTGGGTCCATTCCGATCGGGAGAAAGCTACACAGAAAGCTAAAAGACTTGTGGCCTCGGCAGTGGCCAAGGCGCGGATGCTCGAACCCCTGGAGGAAAAATTCGTCGATGCCGAACCGGCTGCGCTGGTCATCGGTGCAGGGGTGGCCGGTATCCAGGCGGCACTGGATATTGCTGATGCGGGCTTCAAGGTCTATCTTGTCGAGAAGACACCCTCGGTGGGGGGGCGCATGGCCCAGCTGGACAAGACCTTTCCTACATTGGACTGCTCGGCCTGTATCCTTACCCCCAAGATGGTCGATGTGGCCAGCCACCCGAACATCGAGCTGATGACTTACGCGGAAGTTGAGGAAATCGGCGGTTTTGTGGGGAATTTTGATGTTAAAGTCAGAAAAAAAGCCCGTTATGTGGAGTTCAGCAAGTGTACCGGATGCGGCGACTGTGCTACAAGCTGTCGCATCGCCAATCGTATTCCCGATGAGTTCAACGAGGGACTGGGAAAACGTTCGGCAATCTATCTGCCGTTTCCGCAGGCGGTGCCGGCCGTCTACACCATCGATCCCGAACGCTGCCTGTTTCTGACCAGGGGTAAATGCGGCAAGGGGCCCAAATGTGTGGAGGTCTGCCGTGCGGAAGCGATCAATTTCGAGCAGACGGACGAGATTGTGGAATTCAAGGTCGGTGCGATCATCGTGGCCACCGGATTTGATGTATTCGATGCTGCCCGCAAGCCGGAGTTTGCCTACACGGGGAATGCCAACGTGATCACCGGGTTGGAGATGGAGCGCCTGGTGTCGGCTTCGGGGCCGACCGGTGGTAATATCCTGATCGGCGAAGGTGAAGATGCCAGGGAACCCAAGGATATTGCCTTCATCCAGTGTGTGGGATCGCGGGATACAAGTGTCGGCAACGAGTACTGTTCAAGGGTATGTTGCATGTACACGGCCAAACAGGCTCACCTGGTAAAAGAGAAGATTCCCGATGCCAGGGTAAGGGTTTATTACATGGATGTCCGGGCCTTCGGAAAAGGTTTCGAGGAGTTCTATGACCGGGTTCGCCGTGAAGGGGTCAGGTACATCCGGGGGAATCCATCGGAGATCTTCCGGCGCGGGGAGAAGATGGTCATCAAGGTGGAGGACACGCTTACAGCAACGCCTCTCGAGGATGAGGTGGATCTGGTCGTTCTCTCGGTGGGGCTCGAGCCGCGGAAAGATACACGGGAGATGATCGATCTGTTGAGGTTGTCTCAATCCGCGGACAGGTTCCTCATGGAGGCGCACCCCAAACTGCGCCCGGTGGATACATCCTCGGACGGGGTTTTCCTGGCCGGCTGTTGCCAGGCTCCCAAGGACATACCGGACACGGTGGCCCAGGCCAAGGGGGCTGCTGCCTCGGCACTGATTCCCCTTTCTTCCGGCAAGGTGAAGGTTGAAGCGCAGGTAAGCTGCGTGGATGAGAGCACCTGCCGCGGTTGTGCATTCTGTGTAGAGATATGCCCTTACACGGCCATCGAGTTGGTTGAAATCAATCGCATGGGCCGTACGGTCAACGTGGCCAGGGTCAACGAGGCACTCTGCAAGGGATGCGGCGCCTGTGTGGCCGGATGTCTGTCTGGATCAATCCAGTCGCGGTCGTTTATGGATTGCCAGATATTACCGCAAATTGCTGCATTGGGGGTTGGAGAATGACGGAGAATTTTGAACCAAACATAGTTGCTTTTCTGTGCAACTGGTGTTCCTATGCCGGGGCTGATCTTGCTGGGACCAGCCGGGTGAAGTATCCTTGCAATATCAAGGTAATACGTGTGATGTGCTCGGGAAGGGTCAACCCGCTCTTTGTCCTGAATGCGCTTCAGCAGGGGGCTGACGGCGTGCTTGTTTCCGGATGCCACCCGGGTGACTGTCACTACATGGAGGGCAATATGTATGCCCGCCGCAGGATGGGACTGTTAAAAGAGATGATGGAGTTTGTGGGTATCGACCCCCGTCGTTTCCAGATGAGCTGGGTTTCTGCTTCGGAGCCCACCAAATGGAAGGAAGTCGTGGAAAAAATTGTAGAAGATACTCGCGAACTGGGACCATTTGAACAGTTTCGACGTAACAAGATCAATTGGTAGGGGGGAGGAGCGCTTGGTAGATCTGGAAAAACTTCGCAGTACCGCTGCAGAAGTGGTTTCACGCGACGATGTGAAGCATTTGCTAGGCTGGCAGAAGGGGACTTTCGGTTACCGGGTTTCACCCTGTGTTATTGAAAAGCCCGAAGAAACGGAAAAACTGATTTTTTCTCCGTTGTGTGTATCAAACCTGGCCAGCTATCTCACTTATGCCGAAAAGTTGCCGGTCCCGCGCGGCCAGCAGCCAGATGAGCGAAAGGTTGCATTGCTGGTCAAAGGGTGCGACAGCCGCGCTGTGGTCCAATTGCTGGTGGAAAAAGGGATAGAAAGGGAGCGGGTGGTTGTAATCGGATGCCCCTGCCGGGGCGTCGTTGATTTAAAAAAAGTACGAGAAAAGTATCCTGAAACTCTGGATTCTGTCGAGGCGGCATGGAAAGATGACAAGATCGTATTCAAATTCCCTGATGGGGAGAAAGAGGTGGCACGGGAAGAGGTGTTGGCGGACAACTGCCTGATATGCCGGCATCCAAATCCGGTAATAGCCGATATCAGTCTTGGTAGCGAGGTGCAACCAGGCGGTAACGGGGAGTCGCCGGAAGTAAAAGAGATCGAAGATATGTCTCTTGAAGAGCGGTGGGCATACTGGGAAAAAGAATTTTCCCGCTGTATCCGCTGTTACTCTTGCCGCAACGTGTGTCCGATGTGTTACTGCGAGGATTGTGTCCTTGATCGGTTGAATCCGACGTGGATCAACCGGGCGGCAAATTACAGTGAAAACACCATTTTCAATCTGGCCCGTGCCTTTCATCTGGTCGGCCGCTGTGTGGATTGCGGCGAATGTGAAAGAGTTTGCCCCGCCGGATTGCCGCTGGGTAAACTTAACCGTAAACTGGCTCAGGAAGTGCGGAACCAATTTGATTATGAACCAGGGTTGGATGTGGAAGGAAAGCCGTTTCAGGCCAGTTTTCATCCTGATGATCAGGAAGACTTTGTTCTCTAGAGGTGGGTGAATATGTCTGATAAGATTTTGAAAAAAGATAAGTGGTCTGAATTTGTGGAGAAGATGGCTTCCTCCAGGAAGGTGTGGCTGGTTGACAGCGAGGATGCAGTGAAGTTTGTTCCCTATGCTGAAGGGGAAGCACAACCAACATTGGCGCCTCCCTTCGAAGGAGCAAAGAGGCACAACACCACGGTACCTCCCAAAAGCGTGGTCTTTCCGCAAACAGAGACGATGTTCAGTTTCGAGCTGGGCCAGCAGGAAGTAACTGTCCCCGAAGGGGTACAGGAAATGGTGGTACTGGGAATCCGCCCATGTGATGCCCGGGCCATGTCCATCGTGGACAGCCTCTTTTCCTGGGATTACGATGATGGGTACTATCAGGATAAAAGAAACCAGACATTGCTGATCGGGTTGGCCTGCAACGAACCCTGCGTGAACTGTTTCTGCACATCCGTGGGGGGTGGCCCGGCCTCGACCGAGGGGCTGGATGTTCTGATGGTAGACCTCGGCGATCGGTATTTGCTCCGGGAAATTTCGGAAAAGGGCAAGGAAATCCTCGGTTCGAACGGTGATTTGCTGAGCGATGCAACCGCCGAAGACAGGAGCGCTGCAGATGCTCTGACCAGGGCGGCGGAGGAGAAGATAGGACGCTCCATTGAAATCGAAGGCATTGCCGAGGGGTTGCCGGAATTGTGGGAGGACCAATTGTGGAAGGACATTTCCAACGCTTGTATCAGCTGTGGAACTTGCACTTTCCTCTGTCCAACCTGTCACTGCTTCGACATCCAGGATGAAGTGGAAATGGAAGAAGGCCGCCGTTGCCGGATGTGGGATTCCTGCATGTTTGCAGAATATACCCTTCATACATCCGGTCACAATCCACGCCCGACGACCCGCGAACGAACGCGCAACCGGATCAATCACAAGTATTACTACTACGTAAGCAAGTTCGGGAAAACAGCCTGTGTTGGATGTGGCCGGTGTATAGAGTACTGCCCGGCCAATATAGATATACTGGACATTCTTTCAAAGGTAAAGGAGGCGCTATGAAAAACAACGCTAATCCTTATATACCCCATATTGCTACCGTTGAGGAAGCCTGGCACGAGACGTACGGTGATCGTTGCATAAAAACCCTGAAAGTGGTCTTCGATGATGAGAAGATAAAAGATAGTTGGGAACATCGGCCGGGGCAGTGTGCAATGATCGGAGTCCTTGGTGTGGGAGAGAGCATGATATCGATATCCTGTTCGCCCACGGAAGGGAAATTTCTGCGGTTTTCAGTGATGCGCATGGGCAAAGTTACCCGGGCACTTCATCAATTGGAGCCGGGTGACAAGATGATGGTCAGGGGACCATACGGTAATAGTTTTCCGGTCGAGGACTGGAAAGGTAAAAATATTGTCACTATCGGAGGGGGTATCGGCCAGGCGCCGTTACGCCCCATAGTAGAGCATGTGAAGGCCAATATCGGTGATTACGAGGGGTTGACCACGATTTACGGATCACGAACGTCGGGCGACCTCTGTTTCAAATCCGAGTTTGAAAACCTGGCCAAACAGGATGGAATCTGTTGCCACCTGTCGGTGGACGTGGAAGAAGAAGGATGGCCTCATTATGTCGGATTTGTTCCCAACTTGCTGATGGAGGTGGCTCCCTCTCCGGAGAACACCATTGCCATCACCTGCGGTCCGCCGATCATGATTCGTTTTGTTATCGAGAATCTGAAAAAATTGGGTTTTGCCGATGAGCAGATCTATACGACTCTTGAAAACAGGATGAAGTGTGGCATAGGCAAATGTGGCCGTTGCAATGCGGGCCCCCTCTATGTTTGCAAGGATGGACCGGTATTCAGTTACGCGGTGCTCAAAGGAGTTCCCGAAGCTTCGGCTTGAAGGCCGGTTCGGATGGTAAAGAAAAAGAAGAGAAGGCCTGTTACCGGAACAGGCCTTCTCCATTTTAACCTCCATGCTGTCGGTTCTTTTCATGGGAAACTTGCTGTCAGCCAATTGTTGCGGTGCTGGCTGAACGATGTTCCGGGCAAGGGCCCTTTCAAACTTGCAACAACCCGGCCCTTTTTTCCTTTTTATTATAATCGGGGGGCGGTGTGGTAAAATAGGGATGACTGCTGGAAGGGGGGACAGGGTGGAACGTTTCGGAAAGGTAATCGAAAAACGTGGAAACAGGGCTGTTGTGCTGATGAGGCGCCATGTGGCCTGTGAAGGATGCGGCCGATGCGGGGGGTTGTTGGGTGGACCGGACACCATGGACTCACATGTTGAAGTGGACAACCCCATCGATGCACTGCCCGGACAGACGGTCAAGATCGAAGTTGATGATGGCAAGCTGCTGTTATTCTCTTTTGTTTTTTATCTCGTACCCGTTATCGTTCTTCTTGCGGGAATCTGGGCGGGGTTCTCCCTGGCGGCGGCAGTAGGTTTCAAGGGTGATCATGTTTTGATTGCGGCTGTTTCGGGGCTGAGCCTGGCTGCAATGACCTTCGGGGGCATCAGGATCTGGGACAGAAGGGTCAAGGACAACCCTCGGTACAGGCCGGTGATAACAGCATTGGCTGATGAGGAAGAAAGCTGACTGTTTCGATTTACAGGGGCAACCTGTACCTGTAGTCGGTTGTCACCATTGTTCCATCAGTGAAGGCTTCCGGAATGGATGATGACATACAATGTGCTGGCAATGGGCACATGGCTGTATTGTCTTTGCCCGAAGGTCATGGTAAAATGTCATGAAGAAAAAAATAATAAAGCATACCTCATCTCACCGGGGATGGGGTAGAGGCGCGGTTGCCAAGAGTATTTCTGCGGAGGGTTAAGAAGGGGCCCGATGAACCGAAGGAAAGGGGTTGCCGCCGAAGTATCCATCCTCCCTGTGGATCGGATGCTGGGTCGTCTGCAAAGAGCTGACGAACTGTCACCGCAAGGTTTACCCGGATTTTGTGGTGGTGCGCTATCTCGTCAAGGTAAAAGGGGTAATCTGTGTCTCCCGGCTAGCGCATGACAGGTTAGCCGTTTTTATTTGCCTGGCGAAGAAAGGGAAACAGGAATGGTATTATTTCTGGAATGGTTGGGCGTAAATGATAAAGGGCATCTGGAGATGGAAGGTTGTGACCTTGTAGAACTGGCTCACAACTACGGGACGCCTCTTTTTGTCTACAATGAGGGGCAGATCAGGCGAAGGTGCAGGGAGTACCTTCATGCCCTGGAAAAATGTTACCCTCACGGAGAGGTAATTTATGCGGGAAAAGCGTTTCTTGCCATGGCGATGTGTAGCTTGATTGCCGAGGAGGGTCTCGGCCTGGATGTTGTTTCCGGGGGTGAACTCCATACGGCCATTGCTGCCAATTTTCCCATGGATCGCGTCTATTTTCACGGGAACAACAAGTCGCCTGACGAACTGGCCATGGCCCTGGATTCAGGCGTGGGGCGCGTTGTGGTCGACAGCGCTGCAGAACTTGAGCTTTTGAACAGTATTGCCGGCGCACGGGGGCGAAAAGCAAGGATACTGTTACGGATCAAACCGGGGATTACCGCGCATACACACAGCTTCATCCAGACCGGCCAGACTGATTCCAAGTTCGGGCTGGGTATCGATGACGGGGAGGCCCTTGCGGCTGCACGGATGGCTTCATCCTTCCCGCATACAGAGCTGAAAGGGCTGCACTGCCATATCGGTTCACAGATATACAATTTTCGAGAACCTTTTCGCTTGACGGCAGGCAAGATGATCACTTTCATTGATGAGCTCCGTACAGCCGGTATGGAAATGGAGGAGTTGAATCTAGGTGGCGGTCTGGCAATACGTTATACTTCAGGGGATAGTTCGGTAGAGGTCAACGATTACATCACAGTGTTGACCGGGGCCATAAAGGAAGGGTGCGTGGAAAAGGGGCTTCCCCTGCCCCGACTGATGGTCGAGCCGGGGCGATCCATCGTTGGAGAGGCCGGGCTGACTCTGTATACGGTAGGTAATATCAAAATAATCCCCGGGGTGCGGACTTACGTGGCTGTCGATGGCGGGATGATGGATAGTCTGAGGGCTGTTCTTTACGATACAGTCTACGAGGGTATCATTGCAGATCGTGTCCGTGCTCCCCTTGACAGTACCGTGACCATTGCAGGCAAGGCCTGCGAGTCCGCGGACATCCTGATCAGGGATCTGAAGGTGGCCCGTCCCCGGAGGGGTGATATTCTGGCCGTTTTCAGCACCGGGGCTTACCATTTTTCAATGTACAGCGGTTACAATCGCAATCCCCGCCCCGCCGTGGTTTTTGTCCAGGGGGGGCAGCCCAAACTGGTCGTGAAACGCGAGTCCTACGAGGATATAGTTGCCCTTGACATCTTGCCCCCGCATTTCAAGCAGAACCATCGGAAGAACGGGGGGCCGGCAGAATGAAATTTACCAAGATGCAGACGTTGGGGAAAGATTTTATCGTCATGGAAGATCCGGAAGGGAATTTTGAATCCCCGGGTTCCCTGGCATGCGATCTATGCCGTCGCCGTTTTTCCATAGGTGCGGATGGGTTGTTGGTGATCCAGCCTTCCGATCAGGGAGATTACCGCCTGCGTATCTTCAATCGGGACGGGAGTGAAGCGGAGATGAGCGGTGATGCTTTGCTCTGTACCTGTCGTTATATTGATGCCCGTTGCAACTATGAAAAAGGCATGGTGCTGGAAACCAAAGGAGGGTTGAAGAAGGCGATAGCTCTTGCGGATGATCTGGCCAGGATCAATATGGGTGAACCGGAATTGCGTAGCGATCTGGTGCCCGTTGCGGGTGCACGCAGGGCAATTTTGAGCGATACAATCAGGGTGGGAACGAGAACTTTCAAGTTTGCGGCGGTGGGTTTTGGCACCCCGCATATCATTATTTTTCTGGAAGAAGATGAGGCTGTACCCCATGCAACAGCCCCTTATCTGGAAAAGCACGAGTTTTTTCCTCGAGGGGCCAATGTGGGATTTGTCAAAGTAATAAATCCGAGAAAATTGATGGTCTATCCCTGGGAAAGAGGGATGGGTAAAACTTTCTCCTGTGGAAGTGCGGCCTGTGCAGCAGTCGTGGCCGGGATGCTGAGGGACGAACTGGAGCGTCTGCCTGGCCCCGTGGATGTGGTTGTGCCCGGCGGCACTTTGCGCGTACAATGGGAACCGGGCAGCGAGGCATTCCTGGAAGGGACGGCCCGGGAAGTTTTTACCGGAGAAATATGATCGTTTGAATGGAAGAACTGCCCGGGGGGAAGCAGGCCGGGCACATATCGTGCCGGTGCCAAGGCAAAATATGAACCCCGGCTTTGGTTCATCAATATGATAATAGATAGGGGGGGTCGACCGGATGACCAGGTACAACGTTGCCGTGGTGGGTGCCACGGGTATGGTGGGACAGAAGATCTTGCAGATTCTTGAGGAGAGGCGCTTTCCTTACAAGGGTTTGAAGTTGCTGGCATCATCCCGTTCTGCCGGCCGAAAAATTGAAGTTGGTAGCCGGGAATACCAGGTGGAGGAGGCATGTCCCCGGGCTTTTGAAGGGGTGGACTTTGCTTTTTTCAGTGCCGGAGGGGATACAAGCAAGAAGTTGGTTCCCGAGGCAGTAAAACGCGGGACACTTGTGATTGATAACAGCAGTGCATTCCGTATGTCCGATGATGTACCGCTGGTAATTCCGGAAGTGAATCCGGAGGCGGTCAAAGATCACCGGGGTATCATTGCCAATCCCAACTGTTCGACCATCCAGATGGTGGTTGTTCTTCAACCGTTGCACCGGGAAGCGGAGATAAAAAGAGTGGTGGTTTCAACATACCAGGCTATCTCCGGTGCCGGAAGAGAGGCCATGGGTGAGTTGGAATTGCAGAGCAGTTCCTACCTTGAAGGGGGCGAGGTAAAGGCCGAGTATGTGCCGTACCGGGGGGCGGCAAGGAATTATCAGCTGGCTTTCAGCCTGGTTCCACAGATAGACGTTTTCGACGAGGATGGCTATACAAAGGAAGAACTGAAGATGATATATGAGACGCGCAAGATCATGGGGCTGCCCGATTTGCCCGTCACTGCCACGACGGTCAGGGTACCTGTTTTTGTCGGCCATTCGGAATCGATCAACATCGAATTTGCACGGGAACTTTCTCCGGAAAGAGCCCGTGACATCTTGAACAACGCGGCAGGAATTATCGTCTCCGATGATCCGGAAAACCTGATCTATCCGATGCCGCTGGAGGTTGCTGATCGTGATGAGACCTTCGTGGGAAGAATAAGAAGGGACCGTTCGGTCAGGCATGGGTTGAATGTATGGGTGGTCGCTGACAACCTGCGCAAGGGGGCGGCAACAAATTCTGTCCAGATTGCGGAACTGATGCTCTAGTCCGGAATCCCGGGGAGGGAAGACAGGTGAAGATTGCTGTACAGAAATTTGGCGGTACATCCGTTGCCACGCCGGAGTTGCGGGAGAAGGTGGTTGAACGGATCAAGGAAACTGCCGGGGAAGGACACCGGGTGGTGGCCGTGGTTTCGGCGATGGGCCGGGCCGGGGATCCTTACGCGACCGATACGTTGAAGGTGTTGCTGGAAAACATATGCGCGGATGTTCCCCTGCGGGAACTGGACCTGATGATGTCCTGCGGGGAGATCATCTCCGCCGGGGTTCTGGTGGCCACCCTCTGGAAGCATGGAATTCCTTCCCGCGTGATGAACGGCCAGCAGGCCGGCCTGGTAACCGATGGAGTTTACAGTCAGGCCCAGGTCATTGATTGTCGTACAGATTATCTGCTTCACTGTCTGGAAAAAGGTGAGGTTCCGGTAGTAGCCGGTTTTCAGGGGGCTACCTCCGAGGGGGAGATAAATACGATGGGCCGGGGCGGCAGTGACACCACTGCCGTTATTCTCGGGGCAGCATTGGATGCAGATCGTGTGGATATTTTTACCGATGTCAGCGGTATTGCCACGGCCGATCCAAATGTTTTCAAGGATGCTCGCTTTATCAGCAGATTGAGCTACAACGAGGTCACCCAGCTGGCTTACGAGGGAGCAAGGGTTATTCATCCCGCAGCCATCGAGGTGGCCATGAAGAACAATGTCACCATCGCGGTGAGGAACCTGGGTGATGGAGGTTCCGGGACGATCATCACGGGTACTGGGAGCGGCATGGGGAAGAATTATGGCGTAGACCCGAAACAGATCATTACCGGCATTGCCCATATCCCCGGCCTGGCACAATTCATGGTTGATTTTACTGCTTCCGATGCCGATCTGGAACTGGAAATGTTCGAAAAACTCGGGGAAGCGGGGATCAGTATCGATCTCATCGGCGTATTCCCCCTCCTGAAGGTTTTTTCGGTGGATGGGGAGATGATCGGGCGGACGGAAAGAATACTGAAAAAACTGAACCTTCATTATTCCCTCAAGAAAGAGTGCGCCAAGATATCGGTGGTCGGGGCGGGGATGCGTAACATACCCGGGGTGATGGCCAGAATTGTCAAGGCTCTTCGGCAGCAAAACATTCAAATCTTGCAGACAGGAGATTCCAATATTTCCATCTGTCTCCTGATCAACGGCAGGGATCTGGTTGCGGCCATAAAGACACTGCATGACCATTTTGAACTGCAGAAAGAAAACAAGATCAAAACTCCCTTTGCCAGGGTAAAGTAGCATCTCTGCCGAAAAAGGAGATCTTGCGGTCAACACAGTCTTTATTCTATCTTTGGCTCATGAATTGAAGCAAGTTGTTTGCCACCCCGTGTGCCTTGACCGTGTTGACATCTTTTTTTGCTTGTAGTAAAATTTTCTTTGAACAGGATGTTGCGAAAGCAATGAAGGGGAAGAGTAGCACGTTGTCCAATTGCAGAGAGCCGGGGTAGTGGTGCAAAACGGTATTGGCGGCGTGTGAAGTACACCCCGGAGTGCGGACCGAAAGCGGATTGTCTGACCGCCAGTAGGCTCCGACGGATGCCTCTACCGTTACAGGGGGGGGTATGGCAGATAGAATGACGTCATGCTCTGAACGAGTGGGGCTATGCTCAAATAGGGTGGTACCGCGAAATCTGGCTTTCGTCCTTATACCGGACGGAAGCTTTTTTGATTCAAAACAAAAAAGGAGGTCCCAGGACGATGATTGTGGTGATGAAGCCCGGAACTCCGGCCGAAGTTATTGCCGACATATCGGCACGGCTAGAGGACATGGGATACAGCGTTCACAGATCCACCGGTGAAGACCGGACCATACTCGGGGTTGTGGGAAGGCCACGCGAAGGGATGTTCGAAAAGTTGCAGGTCAGCCCCGGTGTGGAGAAGGTTCTGCCCATATCCAAACCATTCAAGTTGGCCTGCCGGGAATTTCATCCCCGGGATACGGTCATTCCTCTGGGCAAAAAGGGCGCAAACATAGGCGCCGAACAGCTGGTCATCATGGCCGGCCCCTGCGCTGTCGAGGGGGAAGAACAGCTGATGGAGACTGCCCGGATATTGAAAGAAGCAGGGGCGGGGGTCTTGAGAGGGGGAGCTTTCAAGCCGCGCACCTCGCCATACAGTTTTCAGGGTATGGAAGAAGAAGGGTTGAAGATACTGAAGAGAGTCGCGGAGAGGTTCGGCCTGCTGACAGTTTCCGAGATTGTCGACCCCATAAACGTGGGGATGGTAGCCGCTTACGTGGACATATTGCAGGTAGGAACGAGAAACATGCAGAACTTCTATCTGTTGAAAGAACTGGGGCGTATCGACAAACCGGTACTGTTGAAACGGGGGATGTCGGCCACCATCGAGGAGTGGCTGATGGCAGCGGAGTATATAATCAGCGGGGGCAATCACAGGGTGATCCTCTGTGAACGGGGAATCCGTACCTTTGAAACATATACCCGCAATACCCTCGATATCAGTGCTATCCCCGTTGTCAAGGAACTCAGCCACCTTCCGGTGATCGCCGATCCGAGCCATGGAACCGGCCGCTGGCAGCTGGTGCCGGCGATGAGCAAGGCGGCAATCGCCGCCGGAGCTGACGGGCTGATCATCGAGGTTCATCCGTGCCCGGAAGAGGCGCTTTCCGACGGGCCCCAGTCACTCAGTTTCGACAATTTTTTGCTCATGATGGACAGTTTGAAAGAGGTGGCTAGCTGTGTCGGGAAAAAGATCCAGACTTTTTGAACGGATAGCGCTGTTGGGAACGGGTCTGATGGGCGGTTCCCTGGGCATGGCCATCCGGGAGTGTACCCTCGCCACGGAAGTGGTCGGGTATGACCGCGATCCGGAAGTACTGACCACGGCACTTGAAAGGGGGGCGGTTGACCGCGCGGTTGGCAGTCCCCGGGAAGCGGTGGTGGGAGCGGAGCTGGTGGTTCTGGCCGTTCCGATCAGATTCTGCCGCCAACTTGTGGAAAGTTGCACAGCTCATTTTTCGTCCGGAACGGTGGTCACGGACCTGGGTAGCACCAAACAGTTCCTGGCGGAAGAGTTGCGCGGAATCCTTCCCCGGGGTGTCATATATGTTGGCGGGCATCCCATGACCGGTTCCGAGGAATCGGGTATCGAGGCAGCCGATCCGGCTTTGCTGGAGAATGCAATCTACGTATTGACTCCCGACGAAGGGCAATCTCAAAAAGAATGGGGGCGCATGGTCGACCTGATCGAGGGGATCGGAGCCCAGCCGTTGGTTATCTCCCCGGCCGAGCATGATCAACTCGTGGCACTGGTCAGCCACCTGCCCCATCTGGCTGCCGTTGCCCTGGTGGAGGTGGCGGCGGAGGAAGGGAAGGAAGAGATGGTGCAGACGCTGGCCGCCGGGGGGTTCAGGGATACCACACGAATAGCAATGGGGAACCCGGAGATATGGCGCGATATTTTCGCGACCAACCGGGAGGCGATCGACATTTTTCTGGGTCGTTACCTTCATGAGCTGGAGGAGGTACGGCGGATGATCACGGGCGGGCAGGAGGACAAGATCACAGCCACGCTTGAACGGGCGCGCAGTTTCCGGCGCAAGATACCTTTCCGCAGCAGGGGGATATTTCCCGATCTGTTTGACATCATCGTTCTGGTCAAGGATACACCGGGGACGATCGGGAGAATAGCATCGCTGGTGGGAGGGGCGGGGTTCAATATTGCGGAAGTCGAGATCCTCCATGTGCGTGAAGAGGAGGGCGGCTCGATCCGTTTCGGTTTCCGGCAGAAAGAACAACGTGATGGGGCCCTGGCCGTATTGAAAGAAAGGGGCTATCGTGTCCACCGACGCTGAACGGAAGGAGAGATACGGTTGAAAGATGCCGAAGACGTTCTTGTCGTCAGACCTTCCCGCAAGATTTGCGGGGAACTGACCGTTCCGGGAGACAAATCCATATCCCATCGTGCCGTGATCATCGGTTCCCTGGCGGAGGGGAGAACCATGATATACAATTTTCTCCGCTCGGAAGATTGCCGGGCCACGATCAGCTGCCTGCGTTCCCTCGGGGTCGAGATCGAGCAGGCGGGCGAACAGATACACCTCACCGGGCGGGGGTTGCACCTGCAACCACCGGATCGGCCCCTGTATGCAGGGAATTCGGGGACCACGGTCCGCCTCCTGGCAGGGGTGCTGGCCGGACAGAAGTTCACATCCGAAATTCATGGGGATGATTCCCTGAGCTGCCGCCCCATGCTCCGTGTGACCGAGCCCCTCCGCAGGATGGGTGCCACGGTGGGCCATCGGGCAGGCGGACTGCCTTTAAAAATTACGGGAGGAAATCTACGGCCGATCAGCTACGATCTGCCGGTGGCCAGTGCCCAGGTAAAATCTGCGGTTCTGCTTGCGGGCCTTTTCGCTGAAGGGCAAACTTCGGTCCGGGAACCTGCCCCCACACGTGACCATACCGAACGTATGTTGAAAACCTTCAAAGCAGAAGTTTGCAGTCAGGGTAGCATCAGGGCTGTAAGGGGGCCGGCGAGCCTCGAAGGGTGCCGCATAGACATCCCCGGTGATATCTCCTCGGCGGCATATTTCATGGTTGCGGCGGCGGTCATACCGGGGTCGGAAGTTTTTGTCCGCGGCGTGGGCATCAACCCTACCCGTACGGGCGTCATCGACATCTTGCAGCGGATGGGAGCACGGCCAACGATACTGAACAGGCGTGTTCATGGCAATGAAGAAGTTGGCGATATCCGTATCAGGGGGGAAGGTACGCTCACCGGGGTGACCGTGGAAGGAGAGATCATTCCCCGGTTGATCGATGAAATACCCGCTCTGGCAGTGGCGGCCCTGGCCGCCAGGGGGATGACGGTGATCAGGGGTGCCGCCGAGCTGAGAGTGAAAGAATCCGACCGTATTGCTTCCCTGGTGCGGGAATTCGGCAGGATGGGGGCACGGATCGAGGAGAGGCCGGATGGCCTGATCATCGAGGGGGGAGTTCCCCTGCACGGCTGTCTCTGTGAGAGCCACGGGGATCACCGCCTGGCCATGGCCCTGGCCATAGCTGGCCTTCGGGCAACGGGGCAGACGCTGATCAGGGAACCGGGTTGTATCCGGGTTTCATACCCTTCCTTTGCCCGTGACCTGGCCCGGCTGACCTGAAAATCAAGGTGTTCCGATGATAGTAGAATGGAGCCGCCCCATCAGCGGGAACGGCTCCAGCTGTTTCTGGATGCCACTGTCAGCCATTCCTTCATCTCTCTTTTTTGACTGCGGTTTTCCCATCCATGATCTTGATGGAAACATCATGTTCGGCATAGATGATGTAGCGGCCCTCTTTCGCCACATCGAGGAAGAATTTCGTTTTACGGGGTTCCGCGGCGAGCTCGTAGAGTCCCCGATCCCTTACCCTGAAACTATCACCTTTCTCCACCTTGATGGATTTGCGCCCCATGAGATGCCGGGCGAGGCGGTCCTGCTCTGCTCTCCGGCCCGGTATCTCTTTCAGGAAAAGAAGGGTAAGGGAAGGGGCTTCCCGGAGAGGGCCCAATTCCAGGGTACAGGTTCCCGCGGGAAGGTTGTAGACGGCAATCAGTTCATGGTCGGCGGCATGGGCATGCACTTGTTCAGACCTTCCGGCACCCTGCTGATTCTCTTCCGGCACCGCATCTTCCGTTTCCTCCGCGGCACAGCCCCCGAGGGCCAGGACAATGGCCAGCAGGGTTATGGCGACGGCAAAAATTATCCTGTTCGATATGGTATTCCCCTCCTCCGGAAATCCTTTCTTTCTTTTCTCAATATAGCAGAAAGAAAAAAAGACAACAATGAAAAAAATAGCAAGAGCTGCCTGCCGGCATGTCGGAAGTCTGCCGCGGTTACCGGGCGGCCGGATTCAATACATAAAGTCCATGGATAAAGACAAAATATTACAACCGGCCAGATTGGCACAATAAAAGGGGGGCAGACGGGATGGCAAAGAAGATTGCAGTAAGTGATGCACTTTCACCGGTCAAGAGATTGTTGAATTATGAAGGGTATGACGTCTTCAACATCGAAAATGAAGAGGAGCTCAGCGGGGTAGGTATGGATGATTATGACGCCATCATTCTTACCGGCATCGACAGGAATCTGATGGGCGTTCACCGGCTGTTTGGAGGTGCACCGATCATAGATGCAGCCGGCAAGAGCCCGGAGGAGATCCTTGATGAACTCCATGTCAGGCTGGGGCCAATGCCGGATTGAAAGTGATCGGGGGCGATTTTACGGTCGGGGGCGGGTTTTTGACGGGGTGTTCTTGAAGCGTTTGTCTTCCCCGGAAGCCCCCGTTATGGAACTTGTTCACACAATGCTGATAATTGACAGTTTAACAAATAACATGTAGAATTCATCGTGTAAGAAGAGGGTTTTCAAGGAGAGGAGAGTTCCCGTTGTCCCCGAGGGTTTTCAGTTTTTCCCGATTCAAAGAAAAACATGCCCGGCCCGGATTGTGGATGGATCATGACCGCGAAATTGATGATGTGCGCAAGATAATAAGAGCGGTGCAGGAAAAAGGTGATCGGGCGCTTTTTGAATATACTTCACTCTTCGATGGTGCGGTGATCACCGGTCTGGCACTTACCGCTGACGAAGAGAATGCGGCGGTTGGCGAGGTTTCTTCCATATTGAAGGACAGCATCCGTGAAGCTTTGAAAAACATCGAGGACTACCATCGTCGGCAGATACCCGCATCCATCTGGTCAGAGGGTGATGGCATACGTATCGGCCAGGTTTATCGTCCGCTGAAGAGGGTGGGGGCCTATGTTCCCGGCGGAACGGCTTCATATCCTTCATCTGTCCTGATGACGGTGGTTCCGGCTCACGTGGCCGGTGTTGAAGAGATCAATGTCTGCACGCCACCTGCACCCGACGGGAAAATAAGCCCCGCCGTTATTTTTGCTGCACGGGAGGCCGGGGCAGGAACAATCTTCAAAATCGGCGGTGCACAGGCTGTGGCGGCGTTGGCGTACGGTACCGAATCCATTCCGGCGGTGGACAAGATCGTGGGGCCGGGAAACATCTACGTCACATTGGCCAAAAGGGAGGTTGCCGGGGATGTCGGCATCGACATGCTCGCCGGCCCGAGTGAAATCATGATCGTCGCCGATTCCACTGCCCGGGCCGATTATATCGCCGCCGATCTGCTTTCCCAGGCCGAACATGGCCCGCTATCACGTTCCTACCTGGTCACGGACAGCGCGGAACTGATTGACAGGGTAGGGAAGGAACTGGACAGACAGTTGGCCGATTTGCCCCGCCGTGATGTAGCTTCTGTTTCCCTGGAAAAACAGGGGGGGCTGGTTCTGGTCGGCAACCTCGGGGAAGCCTGGGAAATTGTAAATTTGATTGCTCCGGAACACCTGGAGATACTTCTTCCACAACCATGGAAATATATCGAGGAGGTTAGAAATGCGGGTACCGTTTTCCTGGGGCCGTATTCGCCCGAACCCCTCGGGGATTACTGGGCCGGGGTCAATCATGTCCTGCCCACCGGCGGTTCGGCACGTTTTTCCTCGCCGCTGGGAGTGGACGATTTCATGAGATACACGCAGGTCGTCTCCTACGAGAAAGGGGCGCTGGGAAAGGTATCTACCGCCATTCAGGAGCTGGCCGGGGCGGAGGGATTCGATGCCCATGCCCGATCAATCAAAATAAGGGGGAGAAGTGATGAACAGGAAAGCCAGGATTGAAAGAGAAACGAAGGAGACGTGTATTACCCTCGGTTTGAACCTGGATGGCAAGGGGGAATCACGCCTGGACACGGGCATACCTTTTCTGGAACATATGCTGGAACTGTGGGCCCGCCATGGGTTTTTTGATCTGGAGATAAAGGCTGACGGCGACCTGGAGGTTGAACCTCATCACCTCGTCGAGGACATCGGGCTCTGCCTGGGGATGGCACTGAACGAGGCACTCGGAAAGAAGGAAGGTATCAGCCGCTACGGGTCAGCAATCCTGCCCATGGATGACGCACTGGTCCTCGTTGCCGTTGATTTTTCCGGTCGTCCGTATCTGAATTATGAAATGCCTCTCGTACCGGGGATGATCGGGCAACTGGATCTGGAATTGATCGAAGAATTCTGGCGTGCGGTGACCAACGAGGCGCGCATGAATTTTCACATCAAATTGCTGGATGGTTCCAACCGCCACCATGCGGTGGAGGCTCTCTTCAAAGGCGCTGGCAGGGCCATGCATCAAGCATCATCGGGAAGAGAAGGGTTGGATGGGGTGCTTTCTACCAAGGGAGTTTTGTAAGAGGTGATTTATTTTGTTGATCATACCTGCTATTGATCTGCGGCGGGGGTGTTGTGTGCGACTTCTGCGCGGTGATCCCCGGAAGGAAACTGTTTACAGTGATGACCCCGTTAACGTGGCTCTGGAATGGGAGAAATTGGGGGCCCGTTATCTGCACATCATTGACCTTGACGGTGCTTTCAGCGGTCAAACAGCAAATGCCAGGGCCATAGAGCGTGTTGCGGCAAGAGTCAAGGTGCCATTTCAACTGGGCGGCGGTATCCGCAACCGCAAGGCAGTTGAAGATGCTTTCGAGCTGGGAGTTACACGTGTTATCGTCGGCACCATGGCCATCTCCAACCCGGAATTGCTGAAAGAGTTGCTGGAAAACTACGGCGAACGGATCGTGGTGGGGATAGATGCCCGCGAGGGGAAGGTGGCGGTGAGAGGCTGGCAGGAAGATACCAGGGTGGATGCGCTGGAACTGGCCCGGAAGATGGAAGAATACGGGGTCAGGGAGATCATCTACACGGATATCAACCGTGATGGGGCTTTGATGGGACCCAACCTGGAAGCGGTGGAGAAGATGGCTTCCGCAACGAGCCTGTCGATCATCGTCGCCGGGGGGGTTACCAGGGTTGCGGATCTGGTGGCATTGAAAGAACTGCAAGAAGGCAAGATCAAGGGGGCCATCATCGGCAAGGCACTCTACGACGGACAGCTGACCCTGGCGGATGCCTTTGCAGCGGTAAACATTACTTGAAGGTGAGCGTCATGCCCAGGAGAATAATCCCCTGCCTGGATATAAAGGGCGGCAGGGTTGTAAAAGGCAAATCATTCACCGGGCTGGTGGAGGTGGGCGACCCGGTAGAAATGGCCCGTTTCTATGCACGGGAAGGTGCAGACGAACTTGTTTTCCTGGATATATCCGCTTCCGAGGAGGGCCGCCAGACGGTCATCGATCTGGTGAAGCGGGTGGCGGGAGAGATTGATATTTCTTTCTGTGTGGGCGGGGGGATCAGTAGCCTGAAAATCATGGAAAAACTTTTTGAAGCAGGGGCGGACAAGCTCTCGGTCAATACCCCCGCGGTGGCACGGCCCGCCCTGATCCGCGAGGCCGCCCGCATTTATGGCAACAGGATCATCCTGGCTATCGATGCACAATGGAATGATTTTTTGAAGGATTGGGAGGTTTACACCCACGGTGGCAGGCGTCCGACAGGAAAGGGAGCCGTTGCCTGGGCGGTCGAGGCGCAGGAGCTGGGAGCGGGTGAGGTCTTGCTCACTTCCATCGGCCGTGACGGGGGCAAGGATGGTTACGATCTGGAAATGATTTCCGCACTGTCCAGCAAACTGTCCATCCCTGTAATCGCTTCCGGCGGGGCTGGAAAACTGGAACATTTTGCCGCGGCGCTGGAAGAAGGCGCCGATGCTGTCCTGGCGGCATCGGTCTTTCACCGGCAGGTTTTCTCAATAAGAGAGGTCAAGGAATTTCTTCAACATCGGGGGATCGAGGTGTATTGATGAAGGATCAGGTAAAAAAACCGGGAGAACTGAGATACAACGAAGACGGTCTTATCCCGGCTATCGTGCAGGATGTGGACAGCAAAGAGGTGTTGATGCTGGCCTACATGAATGAGGAGTCATTGCAGAGGACACTGGAAACGGGAAAGACCTGGTTCTGGAGCCGCAGCCGTCAGTGTTTCTGGCAGAAAGGGGAGACCTCGGGGCATATCCAGGAGGTGGATACGGTCAAATACGATTGTGATGCCGACACGCTGTTGATCAAGGTCAGGCAGACGGGCGTGGCCTGCCATACCGGCCATTACTCCTGTTTTTTCAACGTCATGCAGGAAAAGAACAAAAACAGGAAGTTCGACGTGGCTGCGGTCCTGCCGGAACTTGCCCGGGTAATCCGTGAGCGTCTGGCTCTACGGCCGGAAGGGTCATACGTGGCCTCCCTGCAGGATGGCGGCATAAAAACAATCTCGCGCAAGGTGGGGGAGGAGGCCCTGGAGACGATCATCGCTTGCATGGGGGATGAGACTGACGAGGCGGTTGTCCGGGAAGCTGCCGACCTCCTGTTTCACCTGATGGTGTTGCTGGAATCTCGCGGGGTGGCCTTCACGCGGGTTCTCGAAGAATTGGCGAGAAGACGGGCAGGTGATGAACATGATTGATTACCACGTGCATACCTATCTGTGCCGCCACGCATTGGGGGAACCCCGGGATTATGTCGATGTGGCTCTCAAAAAGGGGTTGAAGGAGATCGGCATTGCCGATCATTTTCCATTGGAATTGATGGGTATAACACCCAAAGCCAAGGTTTCAATGGATGCGGATGAACTGGAGCTTTACTTCCGGATGGTCCGGGAAGCTTCTCGAACCGGGGGCATCACGGTAAAGACGGGGATAGAACTTGATTATGCTCCCGGAAAAATGGAGAAGTTGGCCACGGTGCTGAAAGATTATCCGTTTGACTATATCATCGGTTCGGTGCATTTCATGGGTGACTGGGATTTTACCCATCCCTATTCCGCCGGGGAATTTGAAAAGCGCCCCATAGAAGAGGTCTATGAACAGTATTTTACCCTCGTTTGCGGGGCATGTCGCAGCGGCCTTATCGATATCATCGGTCATATAGATGTGGTCAAGAAGTTCAATTACCGACCATCGGAAAAATTTTTGCAACCATGGTACGAGAAACTGGCAAAGCTGTTGAGGGAAACCGGGGTCTGCCTGGAACTTAACACCTCGGGGCTGGATATGCCGGCCGGGGAATTTTATCCCGCTCCCGCGCTCCTGTCCCGCTGCATAGATGAGGGGGTAAATATTGTACTTGGATCCGATGCCCACACTCCTGAAGATGTGGGGAGGCATTTCCCGCTGGCGATGGACATGTTGCGCGAGATGGGGGTCAGGGAGACGGTTGTGTTTTCCCGGAGAAAAGGTGTTTTGCAGCCCCTGGAATGAATCTGGCTGACGACGGCCATACTGCTGTCAGCCGGATGCGCGATTTGCAATCCATGTTTTCCGGCCGGAGAGAGGGAAGGGCCGGATATCAACGCCGGGCTTTGCCCGGCGCTAAATTTTTTGAATAAAAGTGGCAGGCATCGGGGAAAGGAGAGTCGGGCCATGCGTTATCTCAGCGGTGGAGAATCACATGGGTCCAGCCTGGTGGCCATTATCGAGGGGTTGCCGGCCGGGCTGGTGATCACTTCGGAATATGTCAATGCTCACCTGCGGCGGCGGCAACATGGCTACGGGCGGGGGGAGCGGATGAAGATAGAAAGTGACCGGGTAAAGTTTCTGTCAGGTTTGCGTTTCAACGAGACGATCGGCAGTCCGCTTACGCTGAAGATTGACAATCGGGATGCGGCGAACTGGAAGAGGACAATGGTTCCGGAGGGAAGGAGGCCGCGGGATCTCAAGACCGTAACTTCTCCCCGCCCGGGGCATGCCGATTTTTCGGGTGGATTGAAATACCTGCGCCGTGATTTTCGCGATGTTCTGGAGAGGTCAAGTGCTCGTGAAACAGCTATAAAAGTTGCTGTTGGCAGCGTGGCACGGCGTATACTGGAAGAATTGGGAATGGATATATACAGCCACGTGCTTTCCATAGGCGGCATCGTCGGCGGCGAGTTTCTGTCGGGGCAGGATGACAATCGTGTACGGATCGCGGAAACGGAAATATATACCGGAATCGAATCTTCACCGCTGCGCTGTGCTGACCGGGATGCGGAAAAAAAGATGATGGACCTGATCGATGAGGCGCGGGAAGCCGGAGATACCCTGGGAGGTGTTTTCGAGGTTATCGTGCTCGGTGTTCCCCCGGGGTTGGGAAGTTATGCACATTGGGACCGAAGGCTTGATGCACTGATGGCCGGTGCACTGATGAGCTTGCAAGGGGCCAAAGGTGTAGAAATAGGGATGGGATTCCAGGCTGCGGACAGAAGGGGCTCCACCGTTCATGATCCTTTCAGTTATACCACTTCAGGCAAAGTATGCCGTTCCACAAACAGGGCCGGCGGGATCGAGGGCGGTGTCTCCAACGGGGAGGCCCTGATCTTCAGGGTGGCCATGAAGCCTATCTCAACCCTGATGAAACCACTTCAAAGCATAGATTTTTCCACGGGCAAGAAGGCAGAAGCTGCCGTGGAACGATCGGACGTATGCGCGGTTCCCGCCGCTTCCGTGGTGGGGGAGGCCATTGTCGCCTGGACACTGGCAACGGTCCTGCTGGAGGCATTTTCGCGGGATACAGTCAGGGAATTGCAGGAATCGTACCGGGCTTACCTCGATATGATCGCCCGTTATCCTGAAGGCATCTAGATGGGACCAAAGAATATCGAAGGGGAAATTTTTCATGGCCATGATCACTATAAATCTTGACCTGGGGCCACGTTCGTATCCCATTCATGTGGGCAGGAATATCCTGGCAAAGATAGGTGGGGAACTCGGGGAGGTGTCTGCCGGTGGCAAGGTGTTGCTGATCTCGGACGGGGAAGTCATGCCCCTTTACGGGGGGATATGCCGTCAATCCCTCGAAGATGCCGGGTTCGAAGTTTTTACCGCCGTGCTGGAACCGGGCGAAGCAAGCAAGAACATGGCCGTGGTGCAGATTCTTTATGATCAGGCCGTGGAGGCGGGCCTGGACAGATTTTCACCGTTCATTGCCCTGGGAGGGGGAGTGGTCGGGGATCTGGCCGGGTTCGTGGCTTCCACCTACCTGCGGGGGGTTCCCTTTATCCAGATTCCGACATCGTTGTTGGCCCAGGTTGACAGCAGCGTGGGGGGGAAGGTGGGGATAAATCATCCCCGGGGAAAAAATCTGATCGGTTCCTTTTACCAGCCCCGGCAGGTATGGGCCGATATCACCACGTTGAACACGTTGACCGAGCGCGAATTCAGGGCCGGGCTGGCCGAAGTGATCAAGTATGCGCTGATCAGGGATGGGGATTTCTTTTTCTGGCTGGAGAAGAATCTGCCATCGTTGCTTGATGGAGACGGGGAAAGCATACTGACGGCCGTCACTTCATCTATCAGAAACAAGGCTGCCGTGGTGGAGTTGGATGAGCGAGAGGGGGGCTACAGAAGGATATTGAACCTGGGGCATACTTTTGGCCATGCCCTGGAAGCGGCTACCGCCTACCGTCATTATCTTCACGGGGAAGCGGTTTTGCTGGGGATGGGGATGGCTGTCTCCCTGGCTGAAAGGCTCAAACTCATCCATGGGAATTATGCCGGGAGGATAAGGAAGATGTTGCAATCGGTGGGTTTCAAAACACCCCCTCCCGGACTTGACCCCGCCAGGGTGATGGAGAAGATTGCCCTTGATAAAAAACGCAAGGATGGGGCAGTGGCCTTTGTTCTTCCTGTCGATCACGGCGAGGCGGTAATATATTCTGCACCACCCGCCGGTATGGTTGAGGAAATCATATCTTCCCACATTTCGGGAGAAAGAGGCTGATGTTGTTGAACAGGCTCCTGCGGTAATTTTCATAAACACTTGTTACCTGCGCATAATTTCGTTAAAATAAAGGGGATGTTTCTTGAAGGAGGCCGTAGATGATCCTGCTGGATGATGTACGACAGGACCACCGGGTGCGAGTCTTTATCGAGAAAGCGGACCAGTATCTTGGACAACTTGGCTTTACCGAACATGGTTTCAGGCATACGGAACTGGTAGCCCGGGTGGCAAGGAAAATAATGCTCGATCTGAATTTTTCCACCCGGGAAGCGGAGCTTGCCGCCATTTCCGGATATCTCCACGATATCGGCAATGTCGTGGGCCGGGGAGGCCATGCCCGGGCAGGGGCGATCATCGCCCTGGATATTTTACAATCGATGGGGATGCCCCCGGAAGAAGTGGCGGAAGTCGTTGCTGCGATAGGCAACCACGATGAACCCGAGGGCCGGGTGGTCAACAGGGTATCGGCTGCTCTGATCCTCTCCGACAAGTCGGATGTCCATCGCAGCAGGGTGCGCAATCCGGATATTTCAACCTATGATATCCATGATCGAGTCAACTACGCGGTTGATGAATCTCGCCTGCTCATCAACAGGGAAGAGAAGATCATCACCCTGCAGTTGAGCATCGACCAGGAGATAAGCCATGTGATGGAATATTTCGAGATTTTCCTGACAAGGATGGTAATGTGCAGAAGAGCGGCTACCTTTCTTGATACCTGTTTCAACCTGATTATCAATGGAGCCCAGCTGTTGTGATCCGGGCATACAATACAATAATGAAGACAAGTGCAAAGAAGGTAAACAGAATGAAAAAACTTGATTTGAAAAGAACCGCCATCTTGTTTCTCATCTGCCTTGGCCTGATTGGTGCTACCGTCGGCATTTTTTCACAGGCTGACAGGAATATCAACCGCGGGCTGGATATTGGCGGAGGCATCTATATCCTGCTCGAAGCGGTTGAATCCGAGGGGCAGAAAGTGGATGCGGAGGCCATCGAACGTGCCATAGCCATTATACAGCGCCGGATTGATGAGCTGGGCGTGGTTGAACCCCTGGTTCAGAAGCAGGGGGAACGGCGTATCCGGGTGGAATTGCCCGGCTACGAGGACGAGGTGCAGGCTCGCGATGCCATTGGGCGGACGGCGCAGCTCAAATTTGTCGGTCCCGATGAAAAAGAGATATTGACGGGAGCCCATCTCAAGGATGCGCGGGTGGTCAGGGATCCGCACACGATGGAACCCCAGGTGGCCATAGAACTTGATGCGGAAGGGGCCGCTGTATTTGCAGCGGCAACAAAGGAATTTTTTGGGCAGCCGATCATCATTTTCCTGGATGAGGACGTTCTTTCTGCACCCACGGTCCAGGCGGTTATCGAGGATGGCAATGCACTTATCACCGGTTCCCGTACCGCGGATGAGGCGGCTTATCTGGCCTTGATGCTACGTAGCGGTTCCCTCCCCGTAACATTGAAGGAACAGGAGTTCCGTCTTGTGGGGCCTACCCTGGGGGAACGTACGGAGGAAATCGGGCTCTGGACGGTGGCTTTCGGGTTTCTGGCCATATTCCTGTTCATGTTGATCTATTACCGTGTTCCCGGCCTGATGGCCGGTGTGGCGCTGACTTTCTATCTGGGGCTGGTGATCGGTTGCCTTATACTGCTGAAGGCTACCCTGACCCTGCCGGGGATCGCCGGTTTCATCCTCTCCATCGGCATGGCGGTGGATGCCAACGTGATCATCTTCGAGCGGATCAGGGAGGAATTCAGGGGGGGCAAGGGGATGCTTTCATCCCTGGAATCGGGGTTTGAGCGTGCTTTCCGCACGGTCCTTGATGCCAACGTGACCACCGTCATCGCTGCCGTCATCCTGTTTGCATTTTCTTCCGGGGCGGTAAGGGGTTTTTCGGTCACGCTGATCATCGGGATCATCTGCAGCATGTTGACTTCCGTGGTCATTACCCGCCTGCTGTTGAGACTGGCTTTCCGCAGCAGGATTCTTGGCACAGCTTCTTCCCTGGGGGTGAAAATGTCATGATTACCAGGCATCGCAAAACGATCTTCATCATTTCCGGTGCATTGATTCTTCTGGTGCTGGCTTCCCTGACTTATCACATGGCTGTAAAAGGTTGGGGTAGCCTGGGATTGAATCTGGGTATAGATTTCACCGGGGGAACGGTCATCCAGTTGAATCCGGGGGAAGATTTCAAAATTGAAGAGGTGAAGGAGATACTGGCTGAATTTGGACTGGAAGGAGCGGCCATCCAGAAAGTTAGAACCGGGGAAGCAGGGGGGGGGCTTGCCGATGAAGGGGTGCTGATCAAGACAGCCCTGCTACCGGAGGAAACCAGGGACGATCTGCTTGGCGCTTTCTATGACCGCTGGCCCGATCTTGATCGTGAAGACAAGCGCGTGGAGAGTGTCGGCGCCGCGGTGGGAAAAGAGCAGAAAAGATGGTCGGCGATCGCCCTGGGCCTGGGCCTGGTGGGAATGGTTATCTATATCACCATCCGTTTTGAACTCAAGTTTGCCATTGCCTCCATGGCCGCGCTGGCTTTCGATGTTCTGTTTGTGGTCGGGTTGTTCTCGATTTTGCAGATGGAGGTCAATTTCACATTCATAGCCGCCCTGCTGACCATCATCGGGTATTCGATCAACGATACGATCGTCATCTTCGACCGTATCAGGGAAAATATCAAGCACAGGAAGAGGCAGGATTACCCGGCCATGGTTGATCAGAGTATCAGGCAGAACATGGCCCGTTCGATCAACACCTCCCTGACCACCTTGCTGGCCTTGATAGCGCTGCTGGTCGGGTTTATCCTCTTTGTTGGAAGCCATGACCTGATTGTCTTTGTGGTGGCTACTGCCACGGGGGTCATCATTGGAACCTGTTCTTCACTTTTTCTGGCCAGTCCGCTGTGGCTGGCGATGAAAGAGAAAGAATTTCAACGCCTGGCCAAAGCCAGGCGCTAGCCAGATATCGACGTTGCTGAGGGGGAATCATGCTTGTATGCGGGAGCCAGATCATGGAGATATCCCCGGTTTCAATCCGGCCTGGTTGAGGAACTGAGCCGGGAACTGAGTATCCTTCCTTCTGTCGCCGGCGTCCTGGTCAACCGCGGTGTAACTTCGGCCGCGGAAGCCCGGTATTTTTTGAGCCCTTCACTCGATGCCCTTTACTCTCCCTGGGAGATGAAGGGGATGGATGCGGCCGTGAATCGACTTCTGCAGGCACTGGAAAAACATGAAAAAATTCTTATCTATGGCGATTATGATGTTGATGGGATCACGGCGACGGCATTGCTGGTCACCGCACTGAAAAGCCTCGGAGCATGTGTGAGTTATTTTCTGCCCAGCCGTTTTCAGGAAGGCTACGGGTTGCAGAAAGAAGTGATCGAGGATTACCATGAAAAAGGTTACACGCTTATCGTTACCGTTGACTGCGGGGTGAACGCCAGGGAGGAAGTGCTTTTCGGCCACAGCATGGGGGTGGATGTTGTCATCACGGACCACCATTACCAGATGGGCCCGAAACTGGAGGGGGCGGCAGCGCTGGTCAACCCCCTGCAGGAGGGCTGTTCCTACCCCTGGAAATCATTGGCGGGGGTGGGGGTGGCTTTCAAACTTCTCTGTGCCCTCGAGGAGAGGATGGGCGAGAACCTCGAGACACATGAATATCTCGATCTCGTAGCCCTGGGGACGGTGGCCGACATTGTACCACTGATTGACGAGAACCGGGTGCTGACCTTTCATGGGCTGGAAAAGGTAAATGCCAACCCGTGGCCGGGTTTGAAAGCATTGATCGAGGCCACCGACCTCGACGATAAAATAATAACCACCAGGGAACTGGCTTTCGTGCTGGCACCGATTTTGAATGCTGCCGGCCGCCTGGGAACGGCAGATCCGGCGGTAGAACTGTTGCTCCATCATCAGGCGGGGGAGGCGAAGGAAACCGCTCTTTTCCTGGTCGGAGAGAACGAGAAGCGCCGCAACCTTGCCGATGCTGTAAATGGTGAAACCCGGCAGATGATTGACGATCTTTACGGCGGCAGTCCGGAAGATATCATTCTTCTGGAAAAGGAAGGATGGCCTCACGGAGTAATCGGTATTGTCGCTTCGAAACTGGTGGACGAGTACAATCTGCCCGCGGTGCTGCTGAGCATCGACGGCGACAGGGCCAGGGGTTCGGCGCGCAGTATCCCCGGTTTTGATATCACGAAGGCTCTGGGAAAATTCAGCCCGTTGCTTGAAAGCTACGGCGGTCATGGGCAGGCGGCGGGGTTGACGATCAGGCGTGCCAACATTGAAAAATTGAGGGAGCGGCTGTCGGCTGCAGTCCGGAAACGGGAACTGAAGGAGATGATCCCCAGTCTTGAACTTGATGGGGAGTTGGCCGGGCCGGAAATCGATATGGAACTGGCCGGGCAGCTGGAAAAACTGGCCCCTTTCGGGGAAGGAAATGAATATCCTTGCTTTGGCACAAAGGGGTGGGAAGTAAATCGGCTGCGGATGGTCGGCAGGGGCGGGAACCATCTGAAATTGAATTTGTTCAAAAATGACGTACATATCGATCCGATCTATTTCTTTGCCGACAGGTACAAAGACAAGATTGCCCCTGGCCAGAAAGTCGACATAGCTGTTACATTGAAACACGGATGGTGGCGTGATCGCCCTGTCCTGGATATGGAAATCAAGGATATTGCCCACACAGGTGCACGGGCCGATGTTTGCGAAGGCGGCATCGAATTGTTTGACTACCGCCTTCACGGCGACAGGATTTCTTGCCTGGAAGGGTTGCTGGAACATTGTGTGAAACCCCTGATCTATGTCGGCAACGAGAGGCAATATTCTCGTATACGGAACAAGCTGGAACTGCCGGCAGGGACAAGGTTTATCCGTTCCCGGTTCACGGAGGATGATTTCCGGGGCCACGGTGGTGAGATTGTTTTCTATCATCTTCCCATGTTGCCCGATATCATGGAACGGGTGGTGGTGTCCGCTTCCGGTGGCCTCAAGGTTCATCTCCTGTTCCATGAAAAGGACAGGGAGTTCAATGACAGGATTGTCAGGGCGGCGATTCCCACTGCCGGGCAGGTGGAAGAATTCCACGCGCTGATGTTGGCGCTGGCGGGGAAAAATCGCGTCTTTTCTCCCGAAAAATGGGATGAGCTCCGTGAAAGATTCCCGGCAGGGTCGATGACCCGGGCGATGCAGGATCGATGTACGGACATACTGGCGGAAATAGGAGTTATAGAGAAAAACCCCGCGGGAGGTTTTGCTGTCGGCTCCGGAGAGGCGATCAGTGAAAAACTGGCAGATTCGGCCATCTACCGCCAGGGTTCAGAGCTGAAAGAGGAATCCCTGGCTTACCAGAAATTCCTTCTGGAAAGCGGCCCGCAGGATCTGTGTGCCTACATGGAAGGGATAAAACGGAAAAAAGAACAGGTGGGGTAACAGGGTTGGCTGTAAAAGAGAAGGAACTTGAAGAGCTGAAAAAAATCATAGATACCCACTATCCCGATTCTGATGCCTGGAAGGAAATAATGAAGGCATACAATTTTGCCCTGCAGGCTCATTCCGGGCAGAAACGGGTGTCCGGGGAATCATATATCGTGCACCCCCTGGGTGTAGCCATGATACTGGCAGAACTGGAACTTGACCCCGTGACCATCGTGGCCGGAATTCTTCATGATGTGGTCGAGGATACCGAAGTTACGATCGAGGCCCTGGAGAAAGAGTTCGGTTCGGAGATCGGACTCCTCGTCGATGGGGTTACCAAGCTGAGCCGGCTGGAATTCAAAACCAAGGAAGAACAGCAGGCAGAAACGTTGCGCAAGATGTTTCTGGCCATGGCCCAGGACATACGGGTTATCCTGATCAAGCTGGCAGACCGCACCCACAATCTCAGAACTCTTCGCCACCTGCATGCCGACAAGCAGAAGGAGATCGCCCGGGAGACGCTTGATATATATGCCCCCCTGGCCCACCGGCTGGGGATTTACAAGATAAAGGGTGAGATGGAGGACCTTGCTTTCCGCTACCTGCAGCAGGAGAAATATTACGATCTCGTGGATAAACTGGCCAAGAAACGCCAGGAGAGGGAAGATTTTATCAACAAGGCGATCAAGGTGCTGCAATCCAATCTGGAAAGAGTCAGCATCCCTTCCGAGATACAGGGCCGTCCCAAACACCTTTTCAGCATCTACATGAAGATGAAGCAGCAGAACAAGAAGTTGTCGGAAATTTACGACCTCACGGCCATAAGGATCATCGTTGACACTGTGAAAGATTGCTACGGTGCCCTCGGCGTGGTGCATACCATCTGGAGGCCGATACCGGGAAGATTCAAGGATTTTATCGCCATGCCCAAGCCCAACATGTATCAGTCCCTTCACACCACGGTGGTGGGGGCAGAAAACGAGTTGATCGAGATCCAGATACGTACCTGGGACATGCACCGTACTGCCGAATACGGGATTGCTGCCCACTGGTACTACAAGGAAAAACACAAAGGGGAAGATCAGGAATTCATCAAAAAATTGTCCTGGTTGCGGCAACTCCTGGAATGGCAGCAGGATTCACGAGATGCCCTGGAATTTGTAGAAAACATCAAACTGGATCTTTTCACGGACGAAGTTTTTGTTTTCACTCCCAGGGGGGACGTTATCGATCTGCCTTCGGGGGCCATACCCCTTGATTTTGCCTACCGTATTCATACCGACATTGGCAACAGGTGTGTCGGTTGTCGGGTCAGCGGCAGGCTTGTACCCCTTGATTATGTCCTCAAGACCGGCGATATCGTGGAGATAATCACCAGCAAACAGGGGTCCCCGAGCCGGGATTGGCTGAAGATGGTAAAGACTTCCACGGCCAGGAGCCGTATCCGGGCCTGGTTCAAGAAAGAGCGCCGGGAGGAGAACATCGAGAAGGGAAGGGAACTTCTGGAGAAGGGGCTCCGGCGTCAGGGAACCAACCCTTCCTATTTGTTGAAAGATAGCCTCATCGAGGCCGTGGGCAACCGTTTCAATATCCACAATGCCGATGATCTGTATGCGGCGGTGGGCTACGGGGGTGTCAGCACAAACCAGGTTATCGGCCGTCTGAAAGAAGAATACGCGAAGAAATACGGTTCCGAGGAGAAGCTGGTTTTGCCGGAATTCGGGAAAAAAACGGGGAAGGCTCTTCAGGGAGACAAGGGGGTATGTATACATGGCCTGGACAATATCCTTACCCGCTTTGCCCGTTGTTGCAACCCGGTCCCCGGCGACGAGATCCAGGGGGTAGTCACCATGGGTCGGGGGATATCGGTCCATCGCAAGGACTGCATAAATATCAGGGGTGACAAGATTGCCCCCGAGCGGCTCGTGGACGCTTCATGGCTGGATGATCCCGATACCCTTTATCCGGTGGAGATAGAAATTTCTGCTTCAGACAGGCCCAGGCTTCTTTCCGATATCGTCTCCGCGATCAGCGAGAAAAAAATAAACATCACGGCCGTGGAAGGCAGGACGGACAGAAATTTCATATCGACCATAAATCTGGTTATGATGGTAAAGGACCACGATCATCTCCAGCAAATCATAAACAACATCAAGAAGGTCGAGGACGTTATTTCCGTCCGCCGTCATACATCTACCTAGCAAAGGGGAAAACCGGAGATGAGAGTCATAGTGCAGAGGGTTACCCATGCACGGGTCAGGGTTGATACCCGCATCCTGGGGAAGATCGGCAAGGGTATGGTCATCTTTATTGGCGTGGCAGCAGGAGATGGACCCGATGATATCAGATACCTGGCCGACAAGATACAGTCACTGCGCATCTTTGAAGATGAGAGCGGCAAGATGAATCGTTCCATCAGGGAGACCGGTGGAAGCCTGCTCTGCATCTCGCAATTTACCCTTTTTGGTGATTGCCGGAAGGGAAATCGGCCCAGCTTCACCGCAGCAGCAAGGCCGGAGGTGGCCGCCGGGCTTTATCTCGATTTTTGTTCCGCACTGAAGGAAAGAGGGCTGCACGTGGAAACAGGTCAATTCGGTGCCATGATGCAGGTGGAGATGGAAAATGACGGCCCGGTAACGATCATGCTGGACAGCAAAAAGTTATTCTGATCAGCCTCGAAGACACAGGAAACCTGTAGCAGACATACTGGAAGGGATTGCGGCTATCCTTTCCGGGTAAAACCGTTGCCGGCGGCGATCCCCCTGGGAACATTCCGGGACTTTCCGGGCTCCGGGGGAAACAGCTGGAAAGCTGCCTTCATGATGTTATGCCGGGAAGCAAATACAAGTAACAGGGCGCGCCTGCTGCCGGGGCTGGCGAAAAATCAAACCACGTTGAAGAAGCAGGCCCTGGAGCCGACAACTTGAACGGATCTACAAATTTATATAGAATGAAACCATTCCTGTTACCAGGGGATTGGATGGCGGAGGGAGAAGAATGAGGATAAGAGTTCCCCGGGGTACCCGTGACATCGTCCCTGACGAGATGAGGGACTGGTACCATCTGGAGGAGAAACTGCACGAGGTTGCCCGTAACTATGGTTACCGGGAGATACGCACGCCCATCTTTGAATACACGGAAGTGTTCTCACGCAGTGTCGGCGAGGACACGGACATCGTGGCCAGGGAAATGTACAGCTTCAAAGATAGGGGAGGAAGGGATATTGCTCTCAGGCCGGAGGGAACCGCATCGATAGTGAGGGCTTATCTGGAGCATCGTTTCGATGCCCTGCCCCAGCCGATCAAGTTCTATTATTATGGTCCGATGTTTCGCCATGACAACCCCCAATTGGGGCGTTACCGCCAGTTTTTTCAATTCGGGGTGGAGTGTTTCGGATCGGAGCGGCCGGCGGCCGATGTGGAGGTAATATGCCTGGCCCGGGACTTCCTCGATCTGATCGGGTTGGAGAAGACCGTTCTTCTCCTGAACAGTGTGGGCTGTTCCGACTGCCGTCCGCTCTATCAGGAGCGCCTGCTCGCCCACCTCGCCCCGCACCGGGAAGAACTATGTTCACACTGCCGGGTTCGCTTTGAAAGCAATCCCTTGAGGATTCTCGACTGCAAGACGAAATCATGCCGGGATCTGTTCCGGGATGCCCCGGAGATAACTTTCAATCTTTGCCCTGGCTGTCGGACCCATTTCGAGACGGTTCAGGACTACCTGATCAAACTTGGCGTGGACTTCAAGGTGGACCCCGGGCTGGTTCGGGGGCTTGATTATTATACCCGCACAGCGTTTGAATTTGTCAGCGATGACCTGGGTGCGCAGAATTCGATCGGCGGAGGGGGTCGCTATGACAATCTTGTCGAAATCCTTGGCGGGGAGCATACGCCTGCCGTGGGGGTAGCGATGGGAATGGACAGGATCTTGCTTTCACTGGAAGGCCGGGGCCGGGAAGGAAGGGGGCAGGCCAGGGTATTCGTGATCGCCGATACGGATTCTCGCCTGTTACCATCACTGAAGATAGTGGCAGAGATCCGCCGTGCGGGCATTGCGGCGGAAGTTGATTTCGGGGGCCGAAGCATGAAAGCCACGATGAAATATGCGGGGAAAAAAGACTTTTCCCATGTAATAATTCTGGGAGAACGTGAAGAGAAGCGGGGAAAGGTAACGCTAAGGAACATGAACACGGGAAAACAGGACGAATTCACTCTGGCGGAAGCCATTGCATTGATACGTGAGGACAGGGATTCTATCTAGCGGGAGGGCAGGATGATGAGGTTGAAAAGGACTCATTGGTGCGGGGAGCTGAGGAATGGGGACGAAGGCAGAAGGGTTGTTCTTGCCGGCTGGGTTCAGGGTTCAAGGGACCATGGAGGGCTGATCTTTGTTGACCTGAGGGATCGCACCGGCCTGGTCCAGCTTGTATTTGATCATGATGTGAACCCGGATCTGTTCAAAGCGGCAGAACGGCTCAGGGGGGAATATGTGATTGTTGCAGACGGTACGGTGGCAAGCCGTTCGGCGGACACCGTGAATCCCAAACTGCCAACCGGGGAAATAGAGATCAGGGTGAAAGACATGGCGACGATCAACCCTTCCCGAACACCGCCATTCTATATCGAAGATGGTATCCATGTCGATGAAAATCTGAGGCTGAGATACCGTTACCTGGATCTGCGGCGGCCGGAAATGTTCAAAAAACTTCGCCTCAGGCATGATATTGTCAGGATTATCAGGGATTGCCTTGATCGCGAGGGTTTCATCGAGGTGGAGACGCCGATGCTGACGAGAAGTACCCCCGAAGGAGCGCGTGATTACCTTGTTCCCGGACGTCTCCGGGCTGGATCATTCTTTGCATTGCCCCAATCCCCCCAGCTTTTCAAACAGCTTCTCATGGTAGCAGGGGTGGAACGCTACTTCCAGATAGCCCGTTGTTTCAGGGATGAGGACCTTAGAGCCGATCGGCAGCCCGAGTTTACCCAGATAGACATGGAGCTGTCTTTTACCGACCAGGAGGAGATATTCGGGGTCGTTGAATCGATGCTTGGAAGGTTGTGGAAAGAGATAAAGGGGCGTGAACTGGAGCCATTTCCAAGAATAAGTTTCCGGGAGGCCATGGATCGATTCGGAACCGACAAACCTGACTTGCGTATAGGAATGGAATTGACCGATGTCTCCGCGGCGGCGGCCAGAAGCAACTTCAGGGTGTTCAAGGAGGCGATCCACAGGGGCGGGGTGGTAAAAGGGTTGCGGGTTCCCGGAGGGGCCCATTTTTCCCGCAAGATGATCGATGATCTGGTCGTTTATGCTCGTGAATCGGGGGCAAGCGGGCTGGCCTGGATGGTCAAGACTGCGGAAGGCTGGAAATCCCCCATCAGTAAATTTTTTGCGCCGGATATTCTGGATGAAATTGGCGGAAAGACCATGGCCGAGGAAGAAGACTTGCTTTTATTTGTGGCCGATGACCGGAAGACGGTTTGTTCGGTCCTGGGCCTTCTCCGCCTGAAACTGGGGAAAACCGATTCTATCTCTACAACAGATGACCGGTTTGTCTGGATCGTCGATTTTCCATTGCTGGAGTATGATCCGGAAGAGAAAAGGCATGTATCCATACATCATCCGTTTACCGCTCCGCTGGAAGAGGACGTGCCTCTGCTGGAGGCAGAGCCCCTGAAGGTGCGCGCCCGGGCCTATGACCTGGTGCTGAACGGTGTGGAAATCGGGGGTGGGAGTATCAGGATTCATCAGCGAAAATTGCAGGAACGCATGTTCAAATTGATGGGTATTGATGCTGCTGCCGCCGCGGAAAAATTCGGGTTTCTTCTCGAGGCTTTTGAATATGGTGCTCCACCGCATGGAGGTATCGCTTTCGGACTTGACCGTTTGATCATGCTCCTGGCCGGAGATCAGAGTATAAGGGAGGTAATTCCTTTTCCCAAAACGGCGCATGCCGCCTGTCTCCTGACCGGTGCGCCTGCACCTGTCAATGACCGGCAGCTGAAGGAACTTCACATCAGGGTGGCAACGGCGAAGCCCGAGAAATCCAGGGGCGGTAACGAGTGATATCCCTGCAACCGTGGGGATGGCACCCCCTGGCTGTACGGCCATTCAGCACAACATCGCTGTCATGGAGGTTTAATCTGAAAAAATAGGGTTATCTTAATTAACAGGGATGAACGCGGAAGGGCCGACAGCTTGATTTTGCAATGATGGTATGGTATTATTGCATTGCAAAACCGTTTCGAAAACAACCCTGCTTTGTACGTGTTTACCGCATAAAGTTTTGAGCTAACAGGGATACAAAGGGAACCTGGCTTTACGATCGGCGTATAAGCCCTCCAGGTAGGGGACATACAAACATCGTAGGAGGGTACCCACTTTGAGAGGGACAAGTTCAAAACGATCGGTTCACGGCACGGCGGGGTTTTTTTTGCTTTTTTTCAGTCGACGGTGATATAATTATAAAGGATTTTTTGAGGGGGGGGGGGATGAGCCCATGTCCATGCAGAACACCTTGCAGAAGATACTGTCGGAAGTGAAGAAGGGTACACATCCCAGTGACCTTGCCGAGTACATTGAGGATTTTACCGATGAACAGAAGCAGGATCTGTTTTCCCTCCTTTCAGATGAAGAGGCCGCCTTGATCATCCAGGAAATGGAGGAATTTGATCAGGTTGCCCTTTTCAACCTGCTGACCCAAAAAAGGGCCTCCTCCATTTTGAAAGAAATGGATACGGATGACGCTGCCGACCTGCTGGCCGAACTTCCACCGCATGAAACAAGAGAACTTCTCGAACTCATCGATGGCAAATCGGGAGAGATAGAGGGTTTGCTGAAGTATCCGGAAGACACGGCCGGCGGGATCATGACCACCGATATAATCTCCTTCTCGCAGGAGATGGCGGCGGAAGAGGCTATACAGAGGTTGAGGGAAATCGCTCCCGAGGCAGAAATTATCTACTATGTATATGTGGTGGATGAGGAAACACGTCTGATAGGCGTCCTTTCCTTGAGGGATCTGATTTCGGCCACGGATGGAACTCCTTTGAGAGAAATCATGAACAAAAATGTTATCAGTGTTCATGTTGGAGTTGACCAGGAGGAGGTTGCCCGTATCGTGGCCCGTTATGACCTGCTGGCTCTCCCCGTCGTGGAAGACGAGGGGCGGCTCCTGGGGGTTATTACTGTCGATGATATCCTTGACGTGTTGCAGGAGGAGGCCACCGAGGACTTCTACAAGATGGTGGGGACAAGCGAGGTTGAAGGAGTTGACCTTATTCAGGCTTCCGCCTATCAGGTGGCCAGCAGGCGGATCCCCTGGTTATCAATCTGCCTGGCCGGGGGGTTGCTGGCTGGAAGTGTGATCGGTGTGTTCGAGCAGATGATCGAAACAGTCGTTGTTCTGGCCATCTTCATACCGGTGATCATGGACATGGGTGGCAATGTGGGAACGCAATCATCGACCATTTTTGTCAGGGGCATTGCCACCGGGGAAATTGGTGCGGATGAGGTCTGGAATTATTTTTTCAAGGAATTCCGGGTGGGGTTGATGATGGGCATGATTTTTGGTTTTATCGCCGGTCTGGTTACCCTGTTGTGGCAGGGAAACGTCTACCTGGGAATTGTGGTCGGTTTCTCCATGCTTCTGACCGTCAGCCTGGCTACCGTGATCGGCACGTTGGTTCCCCTGTTATGCCACAAAGTGGGGATCGATCCGGCCATCACCTCCGGGCCTTTTGTTACCACCATCAAGGATGTTACCGGCCTGCTTATTTATTTCGGCACGGCAACGATTTTTTTTCGATTTATTCAATAAAAAACGCATGACAGATTTCCGGAAAACAAGCGGAGATCCCTGCGTTCCGGGTACAATATAATAACATCTGGCCTGTTGAAAAAAGCTTTTTAAAACGGCTTAACAAATCGGTTAAAAAAAAATAACCGATTTTTTTATTTTTTTCTAAAAAAAGAAGGAGATCGGGCGTCGGGGGAGAATGTAAGTATATAAGTGGGGTTAAGTGGGTGTAAGTGGGGAATATGCAACCGGAAGAGGGAATCGATAATATGTTCATGGGTGAGTTCAGCCATGCGCTGGACAGCAAGGGTAGACTGATCATACCGGTCAAATTGCGCGCGGGGCTCGGGGAAAGATTTATCATCACCCGCGGGTTGGATGTTTGCCTCTTTGCCTATCCCCTGCCGGAATGGGAAGTGATGGAACAGAAGCTGAAAGCTTTGCCGCTTACCCGTGCCGATGCTCGTGCATTCATGCGTCTGTTTTTTTCCGGTGCGGTCGAGGTGGAAAGGGATAAACAGAGCCGGATACTGATCCCCCAGAATTTGCGGGGTTATGCCCATCTGGAACGGGAAGTAACGGTTCTTGGTGTTTCAAGCAGGGTGGAGATATGGGCTGATACCGTCTGGAAGAATTACAGCGAGAAACAGAATTCATCTTTTGAACAGATTGCCGAGCAGCTTGTAGATTTTGATCTTTGAAACGAAGAAATGAATGCGATTCTGGCCAGGTGACATTTGGAGGGTGAAAGACCATTCACAAACCGGTAATGCTGAATGAGGTGATACGGTTCATGGCTCCCCGGGCCCGCGGTGTCTATGTCGATGCCACGGTCGGGGATGGAGGGCATGCCCGGGCGTTACTTTCCCACGGGGGGTGGCTTGTGGGTGTAGACCGCGATGAAGAGTCGCTTCATCGCGCTGCCGAACGTTTGAAAGACTACAGAGACCGCCTGATTTTGAAGAAGGGAAATTTCGGACAGCTTGCAACGCTGGTGGGAGAGGCAGGCTACCGGCATGTGGATGGCATCATTCTGGATCTGGGCATTTCCAGCCACCAGGTCGATGAACCATCGAGAGGTTTTTCTTTTCGTAAAAGCGGCCCACTGGACATGAGGATGGACCGCAACCTGGAGATTACCGCTGCCGATCTGCTGAACAATTGCAGCGCCGAGGAACTGACAGGCATATTCAGGGAATACGGGGAGGAAAGATGGGCTTCCAGAATTGCATCATTTGTGGTTGAAAGCCGCCGGAAACAGCGGCTGGAATCAACCCTGGAATTGGTAAGAATCATCAAGGCAGCCATTCCGCAGGGGGCAAGGAAAGGGAGAACGCACCCGGCCAGAAGGTGTTTTCAAGCTTTGAGGATAGCGGTGAACGAGGAATTGAATGAATTGAGGGAGGCCCTCCCGCAGTGCATTGATTTGCTCAAAAGAGGGGGGACATTGTGTGTCATCTCGTACCACTCGCTGGAAGATCGGATCGTGAAAAATTATTTCAAATCGCAGGCGGAAACCTGTAACTGTCCGGCGGGGCTTCCCCAATGTGTATGCGATGCAACGGCAAGGATAAAAATCATGACGAGGCATCCGTTGAAACCGACACGGGAAGAGATAGCGGGCAACCCCCGTTCAAGAAGTGCCCTGCTAAGAGTTGCGCAAAGGATTCAGTTCTAAACAATGAAGAAGGTGAATAAATTGTTACAGGCCCGGAAAGTTTCTTTCCAGCAATATCGCCACAATTCACATGGGAAGAGATACACCACCGTGCCCCCAACCAGATCCCGTCAGGCAAAGGAAAGAGGCGGGGCAAGGGCCAGGTTGCCTCTGTTTTTATTTTTGATGATCTGTTTCGTGTTGTCTGTTGCATCGGTAGCACAGTACTGCAAAACAGTGACCATAAACTTTGAAATCGTGAAAGCTCAGGAAGAAATAGAAAGGCTTGCGGATGAGCGCAAAGAACTGGAACTTGAAATTGCCAGTTTGAAATCTCTGGAAAGAATTGAAGGGATTGCCCGGGCCGGACTGGAACTGGAAGAAGCGCAAAAGATCAAAATTTATACCGTAGCGCAAAACAGGTAATGTCAACCGGTTTTTTGGGAGGTTGCGTCTTTGTACAATGCTTCGTTTTCCAAGATGAATGTCCGCAAAAGGCTGATTGCCATATTTCTTTCATTTCTGCTCGTAACCGCCATTTTAACAATCAGGCTGTTCTGGATCCAGGTTGTCCAGGCAGACGATCTTTATCAGAAGGCCTGGGAGCAATGGAACCGCAGTATACCTGCCCGCTCCCCCCGCGGGTCGATATATGACCGGAACGGAAGGTTGCTGGCGGGCAGTTGTACCGTCGAAACGGTGGTGGCCATCCCCGCACAGATTGAAAATCCACAGGAAACCGCAACTCTGCTGTCAGAAGTTCTTGAAGAGGATCCGGCGAGGCTGAAAGAACTTCTCACCCGCTCCCGTGCAGCAGTTTATCTCAAAAGGAAAGTGGATAAAGATGTCGCCCAGAAAGTTCGCGACCTGAAATTACCCGGCATCACATTTACCACGGAGGGAAAGCGTTTCTACCCGCAGGGTACGCTGGCATCGCAGCTTCTTGGTTTTGTCGGCATGGATCAGGGTTGGAGCGGCCTGGAAATAATGTACGAGGAAGAGCTGCGCGGGAAAGAAGGCCATCTCTACTTCCCTTCAGACAACCGGAACAGGCCCATTCCCCATGAGGTGCGAAGATTTGTTCCCCCCAGGGATGGAAAAGATCTTTATCTGACCATCGATGATACGATCCAGTATATCGTGGAAAGGGAACTGGAAAGGGCTCTCAATGAATATGGAGCCAAACAGGCGATCGCACTCGGTGTTGACCCTTTTACCGGCGAGGTGTTGACTGTATGCAGCAAACCCGATTTTGATCCCGCACAGTATTCCAAATACGACTCCAGGTACTGGAAGCTGACGCCATTTACCGGTACTTTTGAACCGGGGTCTACCTTCAAACTTGCCACATTGATGGCTGCAGTGGAGGAGGGTATTTACAATGAGAATGAAAGATTCTACTGCTCCGGATCCCTGGAGGTTGCCGGCACAAAAATAGGGTGCTGGACTTCCTCGCGTGGCGGTCATGGAAGCATAGATTATCTTGAGGCGGTACTCGGTTCATGCAACCCTGCATTCATGGTTCTGGGACAGCGGCTGGGGAAAGAAAAATTGTTTTCATATTACAAGACATTCGGTTTCGGAGCAAGGACCGGGATCGATTATCCAGGTGAGGGGAGCGGGATTATCTTTGAACCATCCCAGGTGGGGCCGCTGGAGCTGGCCACCTCATCTTTCGGGCAGGGAATATCCGTCACCCCCTTGCAGCAGGTCATGGCCTATGCGGCCATCGCCAACGGGGGGTATCTCATGAAACCCTACGTGGTCAAGGAGATAAAAGATCATGAAGGTAATGTGGTGGTGAAGAATGAACCGAAGGCCGTGAGGCAGATGATTTCCACCGAAACGTCCCGCAAAATAGCGGGGATCATGGAGAAAGTGGTCAGCAGCGGCAGCGGGATAAACGCCTACATAGAAGGGTTTCGGGTTGCCGGCAAGACAGGCACCGCTCAGAAAGTGGGCCCCGGCGGAGGTTATCTCCACGGAGGCTTGATCCTTTCTTTTGTGGGATTTGCACCCATGGAAAAACCGCAAATCATACTCTTTATTGCCGTAGACGGGGCGACGAGGGGATCTCAATGGGGATCACAGATCTGTGCACCGATCTTTCATCGTATCATGAAGGATGTTCTCAATTATATGGGTGTGCAACCGGGAGAGGACACCGTGCTTCCCGAGGGCGGGGTCATCGAGGTGCCCGATTTGATCGATCTTACTCTGGACGAAGCCGGGCAGATACTGGATAACAAAGGTTTGTTGTTGAAGACAATAGGCGAGGGTGCCAGGATCGTCGATCAGACCCCCAAGGGAGGGGGGCGGGTTCCGATCCATTCGCGTATAATAGTTTACCTTGACCGCAAGGTACTGCCTACCGGGAAAGTTGTTGTTCCCGACCTGAAAGGCATGACCATGGAGGAGGCCAGGGAGATCCTGCAATGGTTGGGACTGGGACTTAATGAAGAGGGAAGCGGCACGGTCGTTGAACAGTATCCCAAGTCAGGTACCGAAATGAGCCCCGGGAGGGAAGTCAGCGTGGTCTTCCGCAGAACCGGTTCTGGCGGGCCGTGACCCGCGGTGAAAGTTTATCTTTTTCTTGATTAGTTTATAATAAATCTGGAGCCAAAAATTGAACAGAAGGAAAGGTCCATGCATATAAACAGGTTGCTAGACAGCTTGCTGTTGAAGGAGATCAATGGCAGAATCGACGGTGAGGTTACCGGACTCGCGTACCACAGCGACAGGATTAAGAAAGGGTACCTTTTTTTTGCCTTGCCGGGAACAAAAGCCGCGGGCTGGGAGTATGCCCGGGAGGCAATGAGGAAGGGGGCACTGGCCGTAGTTGTCGGGGAAGATGCACCTCGCATGGATCTTCCCTGTATCCGCACCCCCGATGTCCGCCTGGCCATGGCAGCGCTGGCGGCGGCTTTTTACAGCCATCCTTCAAAAAAATTACGCCTCGTGGGGGTAACGGGGACAAACGGGAAGACGACGACCACATTCCTCATCGAGAAACTGCTGGAAACAAAGGGAGTTACCGGCGGCCTGATGGGGACGGTGGAGTACAGAATCGGCCGGGAAACATTTCCGGCCCTTTCCACAACCCCGGAAGCCCCGGAACTTCAAGCTTTGCTGGCTCTCATGGTCGAAAAAGAAGTTCCTTATGCTGTGATGGAGGTTTCATCCCACGCTCTGGACTGGCACCGGGTTTCCGGGTGCGAGTTCGATATCGCTGTTTTGACCAATATAACCGAGGAGCATCTTGATTTTCATCATGATTTTGAAGCCTATCGTGCAGCCAAGGGCAAGCTTTTTGCCGGGATGGGGGGGGGACTTTCCAAGATGGGGCGCCCCAGAGTGGCCGTGCTCAACAGGGACGATCCCCATTTTGATTATTTTTCCTCACTTGTTCCCGTGGAAAAAGTTACATACGCGGTCAGAAAGCCTGCCGATGTATATGCGGTAAATCCGGTTGTCGACCGGGGGGGTACTCGCTTCAGGGTGCGTTCCTTTGCCGGCGAGTTTGATCTTGACCTGAAATTGAGGGGTATGTTCAATGTCTACAATTCCCTTGCTGCCGTTGCTACCGGGCTGGCTGACGGGATGAAGATCGAGGATATAAAAAAGGGGCTGGAAGCGGTCACGGGGATACCGGGGCGATTTGAACTGGTGGAATGCGGGCAGGATTATCTGGTGATCGTTGATTATGCACACACCACAGACGGCCTGGAGAACATACTGCAGGGGGCCAGGCAGCTCCTGAAAGAGGGACGGCTGATCACGGTCTTCGGCTGCGGCGGGGAGCGTGATCGGTCCAAGCGGCCCCTGATGGGAGAGATCGCCGGGAAATACAGTGAAATATGTATCGTTACTTCGGACAATCCGCGGGGGGAAGATCCCGGGGCAATAATAGACGAGATCATCCCGGGCCTGGAAAAGACGGTAAAAGACGGGTACCATGTCAGGGTGGACCGCCATGATGCGATCAAGAAGGCGGTTGATCTGGCTGCACCGGGGGATATCGTCGTCATTGCCGGCAAGGGGCATGAGGAATACCAGATTTTCAAGGATAGGACCATATATTTCAGCGACCGGAAAACAGTGGAAGAATTGATTGTCGCAAAACCGGGAGATAGCTGAACCGGGCCTGTCCATTTTGCAATGTCTGTAACAAAGGAATATCATGATGAAACTTACTTTACGCGAGCTTGCCGCGGCTACGGGGGGGACCCTCGTTGGAGGTGACCCCGGCAGGCTGATAGAAAGAATTTCAATCGATACCCGCAGTCTTGAACCCGGGGACTGGTTTGTCCCCCTGAAGGGGGAGAGAACTGATGGCCATCGTTACATTTCCGAAGCTTTCCGGAAGGGAGCCGGTGGGGTATTCACTGCACAGGATCCCCCCCGGGGTGCGGGTTCCGGGGCTGTCCTCAGGGTCGGTGACACGCTCGATGCATTGCAAAAGTTGGCGGGGTATTACCGACGCCGATTCGATACGGAAGTGATCGGGATAACGGGTAGCAGCGGGAAAACCACGACCAAGGATCTGGCAGCCACGGTGCTGGGAAGCCATTTCAACCTGCTGAAAACCGGTGGTAACTACAACAATCATATCGGCCTGCCCCTGACTCTACTGGGCCTGAATGAAGGTCATCGGGTGGCAGTTCTGGAGATGGCCATGCGGGGCCCGGGTGAAATTGCCCATCTGGCCCGGATCGCGGTTCCCCGCTGGGCAGTCATCACCAATATAGGCACGGCGCATTTTGAGCTTCTAGGATCGGTGGAGAGCATTGCCCGGGCCAAGGGTGAACTGCTCGAAAATCTGGGTGATGGCGGGGTTGCCATCCTCAACGGGGATGATCCGCACCTGCGGAAACTGGGGCAGGGGTGCTGCCGACAGGTTTTCTATTATGGCTGGGGAAAGAACGTTGATTTTCGGGCTTGTGCATATGCCGGCCATGGCCAAAGGGCAAGTTTTGAAGTGGCTTTTCCCGATGGCCGGAGGCGCCCATTTGAGCTGCCCCTTCCCGGGAAACACAATGTCAGCAATGCCCTTGCCGCTCTGGCGCTGGGTTTTCTTTTCAAAATAGATATCGATGCTTTGAATTTTGATCTATGGGATTTTCATCATTCACCGGGCCGGCTGCGGATAACGGAAATGGGGGGGCTGAAGATCATCGATGACACATACAATGCCAATCCCGCTTCCATGAAAGCTACCATCGAAGTGATGCAGGAGATGGAAGTGCCCGGCCTGAAGATTGCCGTCCTTGGGGATATGCTGGAACTTGGCGAGATATCGGAAGATGCCCACCGGGAAGTTGGCAGGAAAATAGCCGGTAGCGGCATTGATTATCTGATTACAATCGGGGGATGGGCCCGGTTCATCGCCGAAGAGGCCCACGGGGGCAAAGTGAAGGTGCGGGTTTGCAAGGACAGGGAACAGGCCTGGAACAAATTGCATGATATACCCATTACAGCGGGTAGCATGATCCTTTTCAAAGGATCCAGGGGAATGGAACTGGAGAAGATGATCCACAGATTGAAAAAATATCACGGGCTGCAGGAAAACTGACCCTTTCAAAAATGGAGGGAAGGATGTTATCGACGGTATCAAAAGCCATATTATTGTCTTTGTCAATAAGCGTTGTTGGATGCCCCCTGTATATATTTTATGCCAGGCGCAGGCAATTTCAGCAAAACGTAAGGGAAGACGGACCGCAGCGGCATCTTTCCAAAACAGGCACACCCACCATGGGGGGGATTGTGTTTCTGGTCTCGGCCACGATTTCACTCTTCATTGTTCAGCCCCGGCCGGGTGTCCTGGTCCATGTTTGCCTGTTGATGGTCATCGGCAATGCAGCGATTGGCTTTCTTGATGACTACGGCAAAGTGGTGCGCGGCCAGTCCCTGGGGCTCAAGGCGAGAACCAAGCTGGCGGGGCAGTTTCTGGTTGCGGCCTTGCTCGTCATATATTTGTATCAAACCGGCCATCCGACGACCCTGGAGATACCTTTCACACATATTACTTTCGAAGCGGGATGGTTCTACCCGCTCGTGGTACTGGTCATGGTCATGGGTGCGACCAATGCGGCCAATCTGACCGATGGTATAGATGGCCTGGCCGCCGGTACATCGATCATAGCGCTGATGGCTTTCATGATCATTGCCTCCATGAAGGGCCTGCCGGAGATAGCCCTTTTTTGTGGTGCGCTGATCGGAGCGACCTTCGGTTTTTTGATCTTCAATCTGCATCCGGCCAGGTTATTCATGGGCGATGTGGGTTCCCTGGCGCTGGGGGGAAGCCTGGCGGTGGTGGCCATCCTTACCAAGTGTGAATTGCACCTGGTCATTATCGGGGCGGTATTTGTAATCGAGACCCTCTCCGTGGCCATGCAGGTATTGTGGTTTCGCTTCAAAGGCAGGCGTGTGTTTTTGATGAGCCCGCTCCACCATCATTACGAGTTGAAAGGCTATTCCGAATGGCAGGTGGTCATGGGGTTCTGGGGTCTCTCATTCATCTTTGCCCTGATAGGGCTCATGGGTGCGGGAAAGATATATTTTTGAATGGTCGGTCATGGTTTTCGAATCGTTATCGAGCAGAGGTGGCCGGAGATGTTACTGGAGAAGATCAGAAAAAAAGAAACGGTGGTTGTAGGCCTGGGGCTCAGCGGGCTGGCAACGGTATGTTTCCTGCTGGAACTGGGTGCCAGCAAGGTGGTGGTCAATGACCGCCGCAGGCTTTGCGAACTGGAACAGGAAATGACCCGGTTGAAGAATGATCCCCGGATATCCGTGGTTTCGGGTGAGCATCCAACTTCGCTGATCAACGAGAAAACGGGGCTGGTTGTCAAGAGCCCGGGTGTCAACCCACATCTTGGAATCCTGGAAAAAGCGCATGATGCAAAAATACCGATAATTTCAGAGATTGAACTGGCATATCATTTTACCAGAGTGCCAATAATAGGCATTACGGGAACCAATGGTAAAACAACCACGACCATGATGGTCTCCGAAATTTTCCAGAGAGCCCGGTTCGGAAGGACTTTTACGGCAGGCAACATCGGCAGTCCCCTCGTTGATGCGGCAAGGGAGGCCGGAGCCACCCCCGGGGACATGATCGTTGCGGAATTGAGCAGTTTTCAACTTGACAACACCATCAATTTCCGTCCCCTGATAGCGGTCATACTGAACATCGGGGAAGACCATCTGGATTATCATCTTACAAGAGAGAAATACGCCGACGCAAAGAAGAAGATCCTGGCCAATCAGACGGAATCGGATGTAGCCGTTCTGAATGCCGATGATCCGCTCGTATTATCTTTCAAAAACAAAACCAGGGCTTCTCCCCTGTTTTTCAGCCGAAAAAAAATGGTGGAAGGTTTCTGTGTCAGGAAGGGAACGATCGGCCTCAACAGGGAGGGGGTATTTGAACCGCTCTGCTCCCGGGAAAAGGTGGCCCTTCCCGGCAATCACAATCTGGAGAACGCCCTGGCGGCGGCTTCCGCTGCCTGGGCCGGCGGCGTGGACTTGAAAACGATCGGCGATGTGCTGGAGTCTTTTGAAGGTTTGGAACACCGACTCGAACATGTAAGGGTCATGGACGGCATTACATTTGTAAATGATTCCAAGGGAACCAACCCGGAAGCATCGATCGGCGCCCTGGAGGCCTTTCCCGGAAAGGAGAAGATCCTCATTGCGGGAGGGAAGGAAGAAGGTCTGAATTATGAGGGATTGGTCAGGGCGGCCATTACAAACAGAGTTAAAATGATAGTATTATTGGGGGAGACAGCCCATAAAATTAAAGAGGCCGCGCATGAAGCAGGATTTGAGGATACACAGATCGTGGCCTCGCTGGAGGAGGCAGTTGCGGGGGCATGGAAGAACGCGGTAGCCGGGGATATCATCCTTCTCTCTCCTGCTTCCGCCAGCATGGATATGTTCGCCAATTATGAAGAAAGGGGTCGGCGTTTCAAGGAAGTGGTCAACGCCTTGAGGGGATGAGCAGAAGAAGGTTGCGGGCCAGGCCCGGGCAGGAAGGGAAAAAAAAGGATCCCGATTTCACCATCTTTCTGGTAACCCTTATTCTTCTGGGTATCGGACTGGTAATGGTTTTCAGTGCCAGCTATGTGGATGCCGCGGAAAGCAGGGGAGACCCTTATTTTTTTCTTAGACGTCAGATATTCTGGGCATTGCTGGGGATCACGGGTATGCTGTTTTTCTCACGTTTTGACCATCGTCATCTGAAACGGCTTTCCCCGGCCATGGTCATCATCAGTTTTGTTTTGCTGGCAGCCGTATATATACCAGGGGTGGGGATAGAAATTCACGATGCCAGAAGGTGGATCGGAATCGGTTCTTTTCTGACTTTCCAGCCTTCCGAATTTACCAAGCTTGCCCTGGTTATTTTCACGGCGGCGTACCTCAGCAGCAAGAGTATCCGTATGGAAAATTTCTGGTCCAGCAGTTTCATCCCCCTGTCGGTAGCCGGGCTATCCTTTCTGTTCATACTGTGGCAGCCGGATATGGGTACCGGATTGATCATTCTTCTGGGTATTGCCATGGTCATTTTTCTGGCCGGAATGCCTTTCAAACAGATAGCGGCGCTGGCCGGCCTGTCTTTTCCGGCCATCATCTATCTTGTGTTCAGCGCCTCTTACCGTCTCAAACGGTTGACATCATTTCTTGATCCCTGGGCGGATCCACTGGGAGACGGCTACCATATCATCCAATCTCTCTATGCCCTGGGGCCAGGGGGCATCTTCGGAGTGGGGCTGGGAAGAAGCAGGCAGAAGCTGTACTATCTGCCGGAACCCTACAACGACTTTATATTCGCAATCATCGGGGAGGAACTGGGTTTCGTGGGGGCGACGGCGGTTATTCTCCTCTTCTTCATCCTGGTATGGAGGGGGATGAAGGTGGCACTGTCGTCACCGGATCTTTTTGGAGGCTTGTTGGCGGCGGGGATCACATTCATGATCGGTGCCCAGGCCTTGATAAATATCGGTGTGGTAACCGGTAGCCTTCCGGTCACGGGGCTGAACCTCCCCCTGATCAGTGCCGGAGGAAGTTCGTTATTTTTCAACCTCTGCGGTATCGGCATTCTGTTGAATATATCCAGATATGCCAATCAATAAGGGTAAGAGAAAGGACAAAAATGCGCATTTTGATCTGTGGCGGGGGAACGGGAGGGCATATTTACCCCGGCCTGGCACTGGCTCGCTACATCCGGAAAAAAAGGCAGGATGCCGAGATCCTGTTCGTGGGAACAGCGCGGGGATTGGAAAAAAAAATTGTCCCGGAGGCCGGTTTCAACCTGAAAGAAATAACGGTGCGGGCTTTCAAAAAATATCCCCCGGCAGAATTGTGGGGAGCAACGGTCGATCTATGCCGGAGTATCAAACAATCCCTCGAGATTGTCAGAGATTTCGAGCCCGATGTTGTTGTCGGCACCGGGGGATACGTGGCCGGGCCGGCCGTTCTGGCTTCAAGAATGAGACGGCGGCCGATCGTCATTCATGAGCAGAACGTTATACCTGGCCGAACCAACAGAATACTGGCACGTTGGGCCGACAGGATCTGCATTTCTTTCGAGGCTTCCCGTGTTCATTTCAAGGATAAAAGAGTGGTACTTACCGGAAATCCACGGGCCGGTGAGGTGGTTGATCTGACACGTGAAGAAGGCTTTGAACGGTTTGAAGGCCTTGATCCACGTAAAAGGACCATCCTGGTCGTGGGTGGCAGCCAGGGGGCTCTCAGAATGAACGAGGTCATGGTTGACCTTGTCACGCGTGGTGGTCTTCCTTCGGGAAGCCAGCTTCTGTACATCACGGGAAATTCATATTACGGATGGGTGAAGGAAAAGATAGGGGGAGAATCGCTTCCGGGGATACTGCTGATGCCCTACCTGCATGATATGCCGGCGGCTCTTGCCATTGCGGATCTGATCATCAGCAGGGCAGGGGCCACGGCCCTTGCGGAGATAACGGCGCGGGGGGTGCCGGCCTTTCTTGTACCGTCTCCCAATGTTGCTCACAACCATCAATATTTCAATGCGCGGTTACTGGAAGGGGAAGGCGCCGCCCGCATCATGATGGAGAAGGATTTTACCGCGGTTCGGCTGGCCGGAATGATGGAGGAAATGTTCGGCGCTCCGGAAAAGTTGAAAGAAATGGCCCGAAAGAGCAGGGGTATGGGGACACCTGATGCCGCCTCCAGGATGTATCGTTGCCTTCTGGAAGCGATGGAACAATAAGATCGGGAGGAAAAAATGGATACGGAGCGGTTGTTGAAATCGATCCAGGTCAAATTCGAGAAAGATGCACCGATGTCCAGGTACACATCTTTCGGGGTAGGCGGAAGTGCCGATTACCTGGTTTTCCCTGCTGATGTAAATGAAATTAAGCTGTTGCTCGGAACTGTAAAATCAGCCGGGGTGCCCCTCCTGATCATGGGAAAGGGTACCAATTTGCTGGTAAGGGATGGCGGCCTGAGGGGGGTGGCCGTGCAGCTGGGCAGCGCTTTCAACTATTTCCGGGCCGAGGGTACAGAAGTGGTAGTCGGTGCGGGGGCCCTTCTTTCGCATCTGGCCCGGAAAGCGGTGGATGGTGGGCTATCCGGGCTTGAATTTGCTTCCGGTATCCCCGGTACCGTGGGGGGCGGAGTGATCATGAATGCGGGGGCTTTCGGGGGCACGGTCGGGGGTCTTGTCAGGGAATTGGGTTTTGTGAACTTCGACGGTGAACCCGGGCGCATCGGGCATGAGGAAATTGTATTCGGTTACCGTTGGAGCAGCCTCCGGGAAAACAAAGGGGTGATCACCGATTGTCGTCTGTCATTGGAGGAAGATTATCCCGGGAAGATTGCAGAACGTATGCGTGAAATGATAGAAGTCCGGCGGCAAAGACAGCCACGGCTTCCCAGCGCCGGCAGTGTTTTCAGAAACCACCCCAGTATCCCTGCGGGAAAGTTGGTGGAAACGGCGGGGGGAAAAGGATTGTGCGTGGGGGGTGCCCGGGTATCGGAAGAGCATGCCAATTTTATTGTGAATGCGGGTGGGGCAACGGCAGGGGACATTCTGGATCTCATCGATATGATCAGGGAGAGAGTGATGAAGACTCATGGTATCGATCTGGAACTCGAAATCGAGATCGTTGGCGAAGATCGATGATCGGGGTTTCATCTCCCGGTGCAGGGAATTCAAGTTAAAAGTGGACAAGCTTCCAATGCCTGGTTCGGGGCAAAAATAATGGCAAAAAAATAAAATATTAGAGGATAATTAATTTCGTTGTTGAATCTAACTTTATATATGGAATAGAGCCGGCTAGGAGGTAACAGTTTGAAACAAAAGGAAATAATTGTTGGAATGGATGTAGGAACATCGCATATACGAGTGATTGTCGGGGAACACCGTTCCGATGGAACTATAAATATAATCGGCGTTGGTTTGAGCCCCTCCGAGGGGATAAGAAAGGGTTTTGTCGTTGATCAGGACAAGACCATAGATGCAATAAGCCGGGCGGTCGAGGAAGCGGAAAGGATGGCCGGGATAAGGATAGAATCCGCTTTTATCAGCCTGGTGGGCTTGAATGTGCAGTTGCTCAAAAGCCGTGGCGTGGCTACGATAACGGCCGAAGACAGGGAAATACGTCCCCAGGATGTGGAAAGGGCGCTGGAAAATACAAAGGTGGCCCTTCCTTCCGAACGCGAAATTGTAGAGGTAATCGCGCATGAATATATCGTGGACGGGTACGATGGTATCAAGGATCCGGTGGGTATGTTGGGAGTGCGGCTTGAAGTCGACGCCGTGATCGTGACCACCTCGGCAACGTGCTTGCAGAACCTCATCAGGTGCATCAAGAGGGCGGGTATCGAAATAGAGGGAATCGTACTGCAATCATTTGCCAACGGGGAAATCACGCTTACCAGGGACGAGAAAGAACTGGGGGTATTTGTTATAGACATAGGTGGGGGAACGACGGAGATTGCTTTCTTCAAGAATGGGATCTTGCAAGACCTTTCCGTTCTGCCCATCGGCGGTAATCTTATTACCAACGACCTTTCCGTGGGCCTGCATACCAGTTATTATGCTGCCGAGAACTTGAAAATCGAGTACGGCTGTGCCCTCCAGTCGGCTGCAAATACGGAAGAAAAGATAGAGATCATCACTGTCGGGGGCAAGGAAAAAGTAAAAGTATCCGCGCAAGATCTGGCTCGCTACATAGGCCCCCGCGTTCAGGAAATCCTTCAGTTTGCACGGGAAGAGATGTTCAAGATGGCCGGAAGCGATGCATTGTCGTCCGGGGTGGTCTTGACCGGCGGGGTTTCTCTGATGGAAGGGTTGACCGAGATAGCCGAGGAAGTGATCGGGACATCCATCAGGATCGGGGAACCGCAGCTGGTCGGTGTTCAGAGTCCCATCTATACCACTGCCGTGGGTATCATTTATTATGTTATCCACAACATCGGGGTGGGGGTAAGTTATTCCGAGAAAAAAGAAGCGGCCGGGTCATTCGGTTTTTTTGCAAAGCTTTGGAAGCAGATTCTGAGCTGGTTCAACGATTTTTTTGAGTAATCTGAATGCACAAGGGGGGTAACGCGGTGATTGATTTTGATATCGAGATGGAACATTTCGCAACAATCAAGGTTATCGGCGTTGGTGGGGGTGGAAGCAATGCCGTGAACCGTATGATCGGGGTGGGCCTCAAGGGAGTTGATTTCCTTGCGGTCAATACTGATGCCCAGGCTCTGTATTTGACCGAAGCAAGCACCAAAATACAGATCGGGGAGGAACTCACCAAGGGGCTGGGAGCGGGAGCCAATCCTGAAATAGGGAGGCAGGCGGCGGAGGAAAGCCAGGACCGGATCCGCGAGGCCCTGGAAGGTGCCGACATGATTTTTATCACCGCCGGGATGGGCGGGGGGACTGGAACCGGCGGGGCACCGGTTATTGCCGGAATTGCCAAGGAACTGGGTGCATTGACGGTCGGGGTGGTCACCAAACCGTTTCCTTTTGAACTTCGCAAACGCCATGAACAGGCCGAGGAAGGTATCAGAAGGTTGAAGGATGAGGTCGATTCGCTCATCGTCATTCCCAACGAGCGGTTGTTGCAGATTGTGGAGAAAAGAACCCCCATACTGGAAGCATTCCGTATGGTTGACGATGTGTTGCGCCAGGGGGTTCAGGGTATTTCCGACCTGATTGCTGTGCCGGGGATCATCAACCTGGATTTTGCCGATGTTAAAACCATAATGGAGGAAACAGGCACGGCCCTGATGGGTGTGGGGGTTTCCAACAGTGAAAATAGAGCCGTTGATGCAGCCAAGAATGCCATCACCAGCCCCTTGCTGGAAACATCGATCGAGGGGGCGAAGGGGATATTGATCAACATCACGGGGGGGAAGGATCTGGGCCTGTACGAGATCACGGAAGCTGCGGACATTATCTCCAAGCAAGCCGATTCTGAAGCAAACACCATCTTTGGCGCGGTGATCGATGAATCGATGGAAGACAAGATCAGGGTCACGGTCATCGCCACGGGGTTTGACCGGAAAAGCAAGCACCAGAACGTGGTTGAGGCTGATTTCGGGAAAGCCAGATTTGCGGATGGGAGCGATATAGATACGCCGGCGTTCATACGCCATCAGAAAAAAGACGAATAATCAATCTTCACAGGACCGGAAAGAAAAAAACCTCAATAAAAGGCTGATTAAAGCCTTTTATTTTTTTTTAACATCCCCAACGAGCGACAAATTATATGCCCACCCTCATGTATAATCAAGCATACCCGATTATGCAATGTCATAAAAATAATTAGCAACTGTACCCAAAGGAGAACAAGGTGTATCTTGATTTACTGATCATCGCCAATCTGTGCATGGATTATTGTTTGTTGTATGCGGTGGGCAGATTGACCCATCGCCGGTCCGGAGCCGGCAAACTGCTTCTCGGGGCGCTGGCCGGTGTGTTGCCGGCAATATGCTTTACGATTTTTCCCGCTTCAAACTTCCTCTGGATAGTCTTCGTGATGATCACGCCGTTTTTCATGGTGGGCCTTGCCTATTTTCCTCTCAGGAGAAGGGATTTTATTTTCATGGGTAGCCTCATGTTCCTGCTGGCCTTTGTCTTCTGCGGTTGCATTCTGGTGCTTCTCAATCTGCAACCGGTCGCAATGGCCGTAGACAAACCTGTGTTCCTGTTCCATTTATTGATGGTCGGCTTTCTGTTCACCGGCGTACTCTCTTTTTTTCAACCTTTCCTGGAAGGACGCAAATGGCAGGCTCTCATGCATGCGCGAGTCCAGGTCTGCATGGATGACAGGAAGCAGACCATAGCAGCCTATCTTGACACGGGAAACCGTGTCAGGGAGCCCTTTTCCAGGAAACCGGTAATAATCGTGAACCATCAAAGCCTTCAGAAGATAATCCCCGGTGATGTTTATAAACTGTTCAAGAGCGATTTTGATTCGGTAAAAGTGATGGAAAGCATCTCCGATCCGGATCTAAGCCTTCGTTTCTACCTTATCCCCGTCACGGGATTGGGAGGGAGGACAGAACTTCTGCTTGGATTCAGGCCCGATCGGATCAAAATAATGCGGGGCAGGGAAAGCCGGGAAATCGGGTCGCAGGTGGCAATCGGTATTCATAAACACAACTTCAACAATTCGGGGGAATATGAAGCTTTGATTCCTCCGGAGGTGTTGCAGCTCGTCAGTTAATCAAATTCATGATCTGAAAGGGTGGCCAATATGTACAAAATGTTAAATCGGTTTCGCTCCAGATTGAGATTGTTTGTTTTTCGTTTATTTCCCTGGGAAAGGTTGAAACAATACCGCTATCTTTTCTATGTAAGCAACAGTGAAACCTTGCCTCCGCCATTGAGCCATGAGGAAGAAGACGATCTGTTGAACAAACTCAAAAAGGGAGATTACACGGTCAGAACAACCTTGATTGAACGCAATCTGCGGCTGGTGGTTTACATTGCCCGCAAATTCGAGAATACGGGTGTGAACATCGATGACCTGTCTTCCATCGGAACAATCGGGCTCATCAAGGCCGTGAATACGTTTGACCCTCACAAGAATATCAAACTGGCCACCTATGCTTCCAAGTGCATTGAAAACGAGATACTCATGTTTCTCCGGCGCAATCACAAGGTCCGACTGGAAGTTTCTTTCGACGAACCGTTGAATGTTGATTGGGATGGGAACGAGCTCCTCCTTTCCGATATTCTGGGTACCGAAGGGGATCTGGTCATCAAAAGCATAGAGCAGGAAATTGAAAGGAAGTTGCTTTATCTGGCCATTGAAAAACTGACTTACCGGGAAAAAAGGATCATGGAGCTGAGGTTTGGATTGGAGGGGGAAGTGGAGAAAACACAGAAAGAGGTTGCCGAGATGCTGGGCATCTCGCAATCCTACATATCCCGCCTGGAGAAAAGGATCATCAAAAGATTGCAGAAAGAGATAAAAAAGATGGAATAGACAACTTTTGTTCTGCCACAGTATAAAAAAGGGAGGGCAGGAAATACTTTATTTGACCCCTTAATTGCATCACGGAGGTAATCGCTTTGAATAAAGTGGAGATATGTGGTGTCAATACTTCCAAACTTCCGGTTCTCCCCAATCAGAAGATGACCGAACTTTTTGAACGCATGCTCCGCAATGAACCCGGTGCCAGGGAGGCGCTTATCAAGGGAAATCTCAGGTTGGTGCTATCGGTAATCCAGAGGTTCAACAACCGGGGAGAAAATGTGGATGACCTGTTTCAGGTGGGATGTATCGGTCTTATCAAGGCCATCGATAATTTTGATCTTGGCAAGAACGTGAAATTTTCTACATATGCTGTGCCGATGATTATAGGGGAAATAAGAAGATACCTGCGGGATAACAATCCTATTCGCGTGAGCCGTTCACTGCGTGATATCGCTTACCGGGTTTTGCAGATCAGGGATAAACTTGCTAATCGGCTGTCACGAGAACCCTCCATCCGGGAAATAGCCGGTGAACTGGGCCTGCCGAGGGAAGATATCGTGTTTGCCCTCGATGCAATCCAGGAACCGATATCGCTGTTTGAACCGATATATTATGATGGGGGAGATCCCATCTTTGTCATGGATCAGGTCAGCGACGAGAAGTGTGCAGATGACAGGTGGCTCGTTGATCTGGCCATCAAGGAGGCGTTGACAAAACTGAACGAGAGGGAACGGCTGATTCTGACCATGCGTTTTTTCAAGGGCAAGACGCAGATGGAGGTGGCCGACGAGATTGGCATCTCGCAGGCTCAGGTGTCGCGGCTGGAAAAAGCTGCCCTGAAGTTCTTGAGGAAACAGATACAGTAAAATGGTTCCGCAAGCCCGGGTATTCAACAAAAAGGGTCGGCGGAAGAATCCGGTTTTGTACACAATGTAACCTGCCACCGGGGGGAGAAAGATGATGATAAAGATATCGGAGTTAAAAAATCGTGATGTGGTCAATGTGAATGATGGCCGCCGCCTGGGAACAATCATGGATCTTGACATCGATCTTCAAAAAGGGGTGGTGAACTCCATTGTCGTCCCGTCACAGAAAGGGTTCTGGGGCAGATTGTCGGGTCCCAAGGACCACATAATCTCCTGGAGCAAGATTGTCAGGATCGGTGTGGACACGATTCTGGTGGACTATCCACGGGAAATCTTGTAATGATTATTGTTAAAATAAAAAAATAAAATATCCGAAATAACTTCTTTACATCCTATATGTTGTGTATTATAATCATGACTACAACAACATGTAGGAAAGGAGGAGTATGAATAGATGAAATGCCCCTTCTGCGGAGAGCTGGAAAGCAGGGTTACCGACTCCCGGATGACAGAGGAAGGGACAACGATCAAACGGCGCCGCGAATGTATTTCCTGTGAGAAAAGGTTCAACACGATGGAAAAAGTCGAGGAGAACCCGATCATGGTCATAAAGAGGGACGGGCGCCGTGAAATATTTGATGGAAACAAAATACTTACCGGTTTGCTGATAGCCAGTAGAAAAAGAAACCTGCCTGTAGAAATACTACAAGGTTTGGTTGAAGAACTGGAACAGGAACTTCGTGTAACCTACACCCACGAGGTTGATGCCGATCAGATCGGCGACATACTGCTCAACAAATTAAGAAAAATTGATGAGGTTGCCTACGTGCGTTTTGCTTCAGTTTTTCATCAATTCCAGGATATAGAGACTTTCAAGAAAGAACTGGAAAAGATGATAAAGACGAGGGAGACCGATTGACAATGAAGGCAATCGATTGAATGGGAGGATAACCGCATGGCAAAGGCGTTTGTGCATTCAGTTGAAGGTGAGGAAGGTTTACAGAAGGGGACGGATTTTGCCGAAATAAGAAAAAGGGATGGCCGGGTCGTACCGTTTGAGCCCGAAAAGATAACCGAGGCCATTTTCAAAGCTGCCTGTGCAGTCGGCGGCCGGGATCGCAGTATTGCTGAAAATCTGACCTTGCATGTGATCAGATCGTTGAAAAAAGAAGAAAGATACAGTGGCATCATACCCGCTGTTGAGGATGTCCAGGATGTGGTGGAGAAGGTTTTGATTGAAAATGGACATGCCCGGACAGCCAAGGCTTATATTTTGTACCGGGCCCAGAGAACGCGTATCCGCGATGCCAAATCGGAACTGATGGATGCAGTCAAGGAGATTCTGGTGGAAACAAGCCGTGAAAATGCAAATGTCAGCAATTCCCCGTCGGCGAAGATGTTGCAGATAGGCAGTGCGGCCAGCAAGAAATATTATTTGAGCAACCTTCTGCCCAGGGAGTTTTCAAGGGCGCATATAGAGGGTAGCATTCATATCCATGACCTTGATTATTACAGCAAGACTTTGAATTGCCTGCAAATCGATCTGACACGTTTGTTGAAAGAAGGATTCAATACCGGTTATGGCTATATAAGGCCGCCCAAGAGGATTGCTTCCGCTGCCGCCCAGGCGGCCATTATCCTGCAGAGCAACCAGAATGACATGTTCGGCGGTCAGAGTTTCCCCCATTTTGACAGAAGTATAGGAGAGGTCATCCGCAATATGGGGAAAAAGGTGGAATATGAGGAAATATTCCAGGCCATGGAGGGGTTTGTCTACAATCTGAATACCATGCATAGCCGTGCCGGTGCCCAGGTTCCCTTTTCCTCCCTGAATTTTGGAACCGACGTTACACCCGAAGGCAGGAACGCCACCAGGGCCGTGCTTGAGGCATTCCATGCAGGTTTGGGAAACGGAGAGAGCCCGATCTTCCCCAACCTGGTATTCCGCCTCAAGAAAGGGATAAACCTTGATCCCGGAGATCCCAACTACGATCTCTTTCAATTGGCCGTCAAGGTTGCTTCCCGCCGGCTGAACCCGACTTTCAGCTTCATGGACGCATCGATCAACCGCAAGTATGGCGATGAAGTCTCGTATATGGGCTGCCGTTCCCGGGTGATTGCCAACCGCCATGGGCCCGAGGTGTCTGCCGGCAGGGGCAATATCGCTCCTGTAACCATCAACCTTCCGAAACTGGCCCTGGAAAGCAAGGGCAATCTCAAGCAGTTCACGGATGAACTCGACCGTATTATGCGCCTGGCGGTGAGCCAGCTGCTTCACAGATTTGAAGTTCTTTCCCGTCTGAAGCTCAAAGATCTGCCGTTTCTGATGGGGCAGCACCTCTACATCGGTTCAGAGGATCTTGGCCCCGAAGATTTTATCGGTGCGGCTATCAAGAACGGATCACTGGCCATCGGCTTTATCGGGCTTGCCGAGACGCTGGTGGCTTTGATCGGGAAGCACCACGGGGAGGACAGTGAAGCCCATGAGGTGGGAGTGGCTATCATCGAGCAGATGCGCCGTAACACGGATGCATTCGAAAATGAATACGATCTGAACTTTGTCCTCTATGCAACTCCGGCGGAGGGACTTGCGGGCCGCTTTGTGGCCATGGACCGGGAGAAGTACGGCATTATCCCCGGGGTTACGGACAAAGACTACTATACCAATTCATTTCATATACCGGTCAATTATGCCATCTCCCTCTTTGATAAAATATCGATCGAGGGTGATTACCATCGTTTCTGCAATGCCGGGCATATCACCTATGTTGAGCTTGATTCTCCACCGGAGCATAATCTTGGTGCCATGGAAAAAATCATCCGGCACATGGCCGACTCGGACGTCGGATACGGAGGGGTCAACTATCCGGTGGATGAGTGCAGAGGCTGTTCTTACAACGGATTGATTCCCGAAGAGTGTCCTTCGTGTGGCAGTTCCGATATCAGAAGGATCAGGCGTATCACGGGTTATCTCTCCACGGAAGACCGCTTCAACGAGGCCAAGATATCCGAATTGAAGGACAGGAAAGCTCATGTTTACCGGGAGAAAAGATGAAGCTACGTATTGCAGGGATAAAGAAAGAGAGTCTGGTCGATGGGCCGGGCGTATGTTACGTGATCTTCGTGCAGGGTTGTAACCACAATTGCCCGGGGTGCCACAATCCTGAAGCGCAGCCGTTCGACGGCGGGGTGGAGATGGAGATCGGTGCTATTTTCGAGGAAATTGCTTCTCTCAAGGGAACGGACGCCGTGGTGTTCAGCGGGGGGGAGCCCTTCTTGCAACCGGTGGCTCTCTCCTTGCTGGGTAAGAAGATCCACCATCTGGGATTGAAAATAATTACCTATACCGGTTTTACCCTGGAACAGTTGCTGGAAAATTCACCGCAGAAACGTGATTGTCAAAAATTGTTGGAGGTTACGGACATACTGATAGATGGCCCCTATATCGAGGAACAGAAAGATCTTGAACTGGCTTTCCGGGGATCAAAAAACCAGAGGATCATCGATGTCAAACCCTCGATGAAGTTGAAAAAAGCGGTGGTCATGTCGGAATTGTAGCCCGTTATCTTTCTTTTTCTCCCTCTTTTCTCCTCCCGGGGGTGTGATCATATATCGGCAGCTATATCCTGAATCGTCATGGTGAACTCTGTTTTCTTCAACCTTCCTGGAGATCGGGAATGAATACGGTCGAGGTCGGTTATTCAACTCGATGTGGGGGTGCAAGCCGCGGATCCTATGCTTCCCTCAACCTGGCCTATCATACCGGGGATAGGGTTCTGGCTGTCCGGGAAAATCGCCGTCGTTTCCTTTCCATATGGGGCCTTTCCCCCCAACACCTTGTAACGGGGGAACAGGTTCACGGGACAGGTATACATCGGGTTGAAGAGGGTGACCGCGGCAGGGGAGACCGCAAGGGGACGGCCATACCCCGGTGCGATGCGCTTGTCACCGGGGTAGCTGGCGTTGTTCTGGCTGCTTTCTCCGCCGACTGCATGATCGTCTACCTGGTCAATCCGCAAAGAAGGGTAGCTGCCCTGGCCCATGCCGGTTGGCGCGGGGTGTTGAACGGTGTGGTCGGGAAAGTGGTCGATGCCCTGGTGAGCGAATACGGGGGACACCCCCGGGAATTGATGGCCTGGGGCAGTCCATGTATCTGCCGACGTTGTTTCGAAGTATCACAGGAGGTTGCCGTCCTGTTTCTGGATCGGGGCTGGGATGATCCTTTATTTTGTGATGGGGACGAAACTGCCGGAAAATATTTTCTGGATCTGAGGGAAATCGTGCGGAAGCAGCTTGTCACGAGCGGGCTGCCGACAGGGAATATCGAGATGGCAGAAATCTGTACATCATGCCGTCCCGATCTGTTCTACTCCTACCGGCGCGAGGGAAAAAAAACAGGCAGGATGATGGGTTTTGTTTCTTTGATGGAATGAGGGGTGTATACCAGAGGCGGGTTGGCCCCCGGTGACCGCTCCGCCACCGTGATTGCAGTTGCACCGGCCGGGGCGTGAAAGTATACTTTTTGAGGAAAATATTTTGCCATGGAAGAGAAGGATCAGATGAAATGGCCCGAAAACAAGCCCGTAATTTCAGTGTTATTGAAGGTGAAGGAAAAAGCAAAAAACCGCTCCGGGGCAAGATAGCATATTTTGTTATTCTGGGTTTGTTGCTCCTTCTCTTCGCTCTCGTCGGTTATCAGTGGATGGATTCATGGCTCTACTTCCGGCGTGTTCAGATCGCGGTTGCCGAGGAAGGGGCCATGGATTCCTGCGTCAGTGTTACCGGCATCATCACCCGGGATGAGACCGTTGTTCCTTCACCGGTAACGGGTTTCATTCTGGGGAAGATTCCCGAAGGCGAGCGTGTCCCTGTAGGGGGAGAGGTGGTAACGGTTATACCCGATCTTTACGAACCGGACAACGGGGACGAGGCGGGGAACGACCGGCGCGGTTTCAAATTCTATTTCCAGAAATTGAAAACATGGTTGATGAGCCCGTTCACATCCAGGGAACGGTCAAAAAAAGAAGAAGGCGAGGACATTGAAACTCTTTCCGGTTCCGGGGGACATGAAAGCCATTCTGTCAGATCCCCCATGGCCGGGGTTGTTTCTTATAGCATCGATGGCCTGGAGGAAGAGTATCTGTCCGGTTATCCCTATGATTTGCTGGGAGGAGAAAATGAATGGACGGGGCAGGATATTCCCCCAAAAAAGGAGTTCGTGGCCGAGGGGGAACCCCTTTTCAAGCTGGTCAATAACTGGGAATGGTTTTTCAGTGTAGTTCTGGGAGGCAAGGAAGGGGAACTCATGGCCAGGAGGAAAAATGTAAATATTACTTTTTCATTTTTTCCCAACGAGCCCATCCAGGCTGTACTGGTGGACAGGATGGAAGATCCCGAAACCCGGAATATTTATTTTACCTACAGGATTTCCCGGCAGATTCCCGGATTTACCCGCTACCGCCGGGCCGAAGCGGAAATCAATTATTATACTCATGAAGGAGTCAAGATTCCCCGCAGTGCCATAATCGATGAGGAGGGGGTGACCGGGGTTTATCTCAACGATAAAGGAATCGTGGCCTATTATCCGGTAGATATTGTCCATGAGGCTGATTATGATGTTATCGTGGACGGCATTCCTCCGAACAGCATCGTCATTATCCGTCCTGAACTGGTCAAGGAGGGTCAAAGGATGGAGTAATATCATCGGTATGTCCTGTCCGGGGTTCATATTCTTGTTGTGGGAGTAGATCAAGGAGGTTTTACATGTTGAACAGAAGGTTGGAAGAGGTAAGATCCAGAATCAGGTCGTCAGCCTTGAAAGGTGGTTACGATCCGGATGGAGTGAAAATTGTCGCTGTGACCAAAAATGTAGCGGTGGAAAGGATAGCAGAAGCCCTGGAACTGGGTATCACCAGTTGCGGGGAAAATCGCCTTCAGGAGGCCGAGCCAAAAATAAAACAGCTTCCCGGTGAAATCAGGTGGCATTTTCTTGGCCACCTTCAGACCAACAAGGTGAAATCGGTAATCAATCTGTTTTCCCTGATACATTCCCTTGACAGCTTGCGCCTGGCCCGGGCCATGGAAAAGAGAGCCATGCAAATGGATGTGGATGTACCGGTATTGATCCAGGTCAACGCTTCCGGTGAGGAGAGCAAGTACGGTTTTCATCCCGGGGAAGTCGAAGATTTCATCATGGAGATCAGGGGAGGAAGAATAAAGATCAGGGGCCTGATGACCATGGCTCCCTATTTCGATAATGCCGAGGAAGCCCGGCCGATCTTCCGGCAGGTGCGGGAGCTGAAAGAAAGGATCAAAATTCCGGGGGTTGAGTTGGAGTATCTTTCCATGGGAATGACCAATGATTATCATATCGCCGTCGAGGAAGGAGCCAACATGGTGCGGGTCGGCACGGCCCTGTTCGGGGCCCGTTGAACATACCTGGAGGAGGTTTTTGCGATTCCGGTTAGAAACATTCTTGTTCTGCTGGTCAATACGTATGCTTACATTATTCTGGGGCGGATAATCCTTTCCTTTATGATGACTGGCCAGGATCCGGGAGATAACGCGTTCATCGGAAATTTGTACCGGTTTTTGTGGCAAATCACCGAGCCGCTATTGAAACCCCTCAGGGGATTGATCCCTTCCATGCGGTCAGGCGGTGGAATTCAACTGGACTTCTCTCCGGTAATAGCATTCCTGTTACTTCATTTGCTGCGCTATATCATTGAAACCTGGGTTCGCATATAGCGATGTGGCGTGACACAGCTTCAGGATTGCAAATTGTACTGCGGTATAACAGCTGCCCCGGGAAAAAGTTAACGGAAACAAGGAGCGATGGATTTTGTCACCTGATCAACTTTTTCTGCGCTACAGCGAGGAAAGTGACCGGAGATGGATCAAGTACCTGATGGAAGAAATCGGGCAGCTTCACGAGGGCAAGAAAGAGTGGGTTTCCGGCTTCCTGTCTCCTTACCGGAGGCAGATAACGGAGGAAGTTTTCGGGAAATATCCGGACATACGTTACAGCGCATATGGCGGCCATGCCGAAGCTCGGAGGGTACGTATAAAGGCATGGGTGGCCGGTGAAAAGGATGCCGGGTTGCCCCCGGTTGATCTGATTTTCCTGAATGGGGCTTCCTTTCCGGATACCGAATTCGAGTACGAACTCCTGCAATATCTTTATGATGCAGGGGCGGAAGAGGATATGATCGGTGACTTGATACGGGATGGGGAAAAACGGGGAATCAGAGTGTTTGTTGCTGACAATATTTCATCGATGCTGAGGGATCAACTGAACAGGATCGATCCGGCAGAAGCCCGGGTGGAGAAAATCTCCCGATCCCTTCCTGCACACACCGATGACCGTACCGATTTCAAGATGATAAAGGGCACCGTAGCTTCAGCAAGGCTGGATGCGGTGATCAGTCTGGCCCTGAGGATCTCCAGATCGCGGGCGGCAAGCATCATCAAAGAGAATCTGGTTCAGGTCAACCGGAAAGCTGCAACGAGTCCTTCCTGCCGATTGAAAGAGAAGGATGTGATTGCTACATCGAAAGGGACGTTTATCATCGAATCTTTACCGGGGAAAAGCCGGAAAGGGAGAAGTTATATTATTATCAAGAAATTTTATAAATGATGGAAGGATTAGAATTCCGGCATGTCGAACTTTCTAATCAATTCAGGAAAGGGGAAAGGACGGGGTATGAAATGGTTCTAAATGTGAACGATATCCACAACCGGGAATTCGAAAGAACATTCAGAGGGTACAGCGTGGATGAAGTTGATGAGTTCCTGGAAACCATAGCCCTGGAATATGGCGGCCTTCTGAAAGAAAACAATGCTCTTCGCGAGAAGGCCAATAAATTGAGCGAGGAATGCGAACGCTGCAAGCGGGCGGAAGAGAACGCCAAAAAAGATATGGCTGAAGCCAGGAAAAACGCAGAAAAATACAAATTGAGCTCCAGGGAAGAAATCCGCTCGATCCGCGAAGAGGGAGAAAGAAAGTCCGAACGCCTCAACCAGGAAAATGCGGCATTGCAACGCAAAAACGAGGAATTGCGCACGCAGGTCAACAACCTTACCAGGGAGAGCGAGGGGTTCGACAAAGTCGAGGAGATGATCCAGATTGCCGTGTCGCGGTCACAGGAAGCTGCAGAAAGGATCCTGACAGAGGCAAGGCAGGAGGCAGAATCGATCCGGCTTGGTGCAGAGAAAAACAGGCGGGAAGCGGAAGAAATCAAACAGAGAACAGAAATGGAGGCGCAACGGATAAACGACGAATATGAAGTATTGCTGCAGGAAAACAGCCAGTTGCAGGATGAAATCGTGCAGCTATCCGACAAAATAAAAAATTACGAGAAGCTGGAACAAACAGTTCATAATGCCATTCTGGTGGCGCAGGAAGCGGCGGATGATGTCAAGCAGAACGCCAAGAGGGAATCGGAACTGATCCGCAAGGAGGCGGAGAGGGAGGCGCAACGAATTATCGAGGATTCCCGTTATCAGGCCAGCCGTATATTGGCCGAACATGAAGATTTGCATAAACAGGTCCAGGTCTTCAAGATGCGTTTTCGCTCTTTTATCGAAGCGCAGCTATCTTCACTGGAAATGGAAGATTGGTCCGATTCTTTACCTGCCCGGCAGGGCGACGAATAAACGTGCGGGGGCATGGTCAATAATAGATATGATTTGAATGGCGATGAACGGGTCAGTAGAAGGCATCGGTTTGTACAGAGAAACGGGACGGGTGAAAACCGTTGAAACCCTGCTTCTTGAAAATCTCCCGGGAGCTCCAGGTGCGAAACTTTTCTGCGGAGAGAAAGTAGTGCCTGGCGGTTGATCCCGTTAAAGGTTATCCAGAGAGGTCGTTTGTTAACGTCTACGAGGGTGGTACCGCGGGATACAATCTCGTCCCTGATTCAAAGGGACGAGATTTTTTTATGGTATAATTGATAATCATGAAATATAAAGGAGATTGAACGATGAACTACAATAAAACCCTGAACTTGCCACGGACGGATTTTGCCATGCGCGCCGATCTGCCGCGCAAAGAACCCGGCATTCTGAAGTTTTGGGAAGATATAGATATTTACAGGCTGGTACGTGAACACAGGAAGGGGGCACCGCTATTTATTTTACACGATGGCCCCCCATATGCCAACGGGAAGATACACATGGGGACCGCGCTCAACAAGGTTTTGAAAGACATCGTCATAAAATATTCGACGATGAAAGGGATGGATGCTCCCTATGTTCCCGGATGGGATACCCATGGATTGCCGATCGAACTTCAGGTTATCAGGCATAAAAAGGTAAAGAGGGATGACTTCCCCCCCCTCGAGTTCAGAAAACTTTGCCGGGATTATGCTCTGAAATACCTGGATATTCAACGGGAACAATTTTACCGTCTGGGAGTCAGGGGAGATTGGGAAAACCCCTACATCACTCTTGATCCTTCCTTTGAAGCCAAACAGATCGAGGTATTCGGTACCATGGCCAGAAAAGGTTTCATTTACAAGGGGCTGAAACCCGTCTACTGGTGTCCGGATTGCGAGACAGCCCTGGCCGAGGCGGAGATAGAGTATGAAGATATCGAATCCCATTCCATATATGTAAAATTCCCGGTTACAGTTGCATCCGCGGGCAGAATAACTGACGATACCCGGCCGGTATTTTGTATGATCTGGACCACGACCCCATGGACAATCCCGGCCAACCTGGCCATTGCACTCAATCCCGAGTTTGATTATGTGCTCGTCGATGCCGGTGACGAACTTTATATCCTGGCCGAGGGGCTGTGGATGAACGTGATGCAGGTTGTGGAACAGGAATGGACTGTATCAAAAAGGTTCAAGGGATCGGAACTTGAAGGGATAAAATGTGCTCACCCCCTTTACCAGCGGGAATCCCCCGTGGTGATGTCGGCCGAATTTGTCACCCTTGAACAGGGTACCGGCCTGGTTCATATTGCCCCCGGGCACGGGTTGGAAGACTACGAGGTAGGTACAAGCTACGGACTGGGGATCCTCAGCCCCATCGACGGGCGTGGTTACTTTACCGAGGAAGCGGGAGAACTGGCAGGGCTCCGTTATGACCGGGGGAACGAGGAGGTCTTGCATGCCCTGGCGCGGGAGGGTTCCCTGTTGAAATCGGATGCGATACAACACCAGTACCCCCATTGCTGGCGATGCAAGAAACCGGTCATCTTCCGGGCTACCGAACAGTGGTTTGCTTCCATCAAAGGTTTCCGGGAGGAAGCTCTCCAGGCCATACGTGAAGTCAACTGGTATCCACGATGGGGTGGGGAACGGATTTACAACATGGTCAATGATCGCCAGGATTGGTGTATCTCCCGCCAGCGAATCTGGGGAGTTCCCATACCCATTTTTTATTGCCGGTCGTGCGACGAACCGATCATCAACGACCGGACCATCGACGCGGTGCAATCATTGTTTGCCAGGGAGGGCTCGGATGCCTGGTTCAAGTATGATGCCGGGCAGATCCTGCCTCCGGGCACCGTATGTGAGAAATGTGGAAAAAACGAATTCCGCAAGGAAGAAGATATCATGGATGTATGGTTTGATTCCGGTTCCAGCCATATAGCTGTCTGTGAAAACCACGAGGACCTGCGTTGGCCGGCCGACCTTTACCTGGAAGGAAGCGACCAGTACCGCGGCTGGTTTCAATCCTCATTGCTCACATCGGTGGCTGTAAAAGGGGAGCCGCCTTACCGGTCAGTTATCAGCCATGGGTGGGTTGTTGACGGCGAGGGGAAAAAGATGTCCAAGTCGCTGGGCAACGTGATTTCACCCGATGAGATCATCAAGGATTATGGTGCCGATATCCTGAGGTTGTGGGTCTCCTCGGCCGATTTCACCAGGGATATTCACCTATCAGAAAATATACTCAAACAGTTGGTGGAAGTGTATCGCAAGATCCGAAATACTTCCCGGTTCCTGCTGGGGAATCTGTTCGACTACGAGCCGACCGCGGAGGGTATTCCCTATGACCGGATTGATGAACTTGACCGTTGGGTGCTGGCCAGGATGCAGATTCTGATCCAGAAGGTGACCCGAGCTTATGATGATCACGAGTACCACCAGGTATTTCACGCCATCCATAATTTCTGCGTGGTTGATATGAGCAATTTTTACCTGAATATAAATAAAGACAAACTGTACTGTTCCCATCCCCGTTCCGTTTCCAGGAGGGCTACACAGGCGGTGATGTTCTACATCCTGAAACAGTTGAGTTTGATGATATCTCCCATCCTTACATTCACGGCCGAGGAACTGTGGCAGTGTATGCCGGAGCAGGCAGAGAAAAGTATCCAGCTGGCAGAATGGCCTTCCGTGGTGGATCGGTACTGCGACGAGGAGCTTCTCGAAAAATGGGAGCATCTGCTTGAAACAAGGGATGAGGTTCTGCGTGCGCTGGAACTGGCCCGCAACCGGAAGGAGATCGGAGACACCCTCGAAGCGGAGGTAATATTGTGGGGGGGAGAAGAGATATACGCCAGTCTCCAACCCTTCCGGGATGACCTGGCCAATCTTCTGATCATATCGGAACTCGATTTGAGGGAGGGTTTGGAAGCAATCCCGGAAGAAGCCTGGCGCAGTGACAGGTTGCCCCTGGCTGTGCAGGTAGCAAGGAGCAGCAACAGGAAGTGTACGCGTTGCTGGGCTTTCCGTGACCATATCGGGGAAAAAGGAATCTGTTCCCGCTGCGAAGCGGTGGTGGCGAAATTGGTGGAAGAAAAATAGTATTGTTTTCGATGTTTTGTACAAAATATTAAGGAGATCGGCGTATTATGAACGAGACGCGGTCAGGCATGGAAGAAAAAGAAAATGTAGAGTTATCGGTACAGCATACATTGATCGAGCGTATGCAGAAACTTTCCCATGATATGGAAAGACTGAACATGGCTGAATATATCAACATGATAAATGATCCTCGAAGGTTCATGAAGATCAACTTTGCAGCCGGTCTGGCCAGGGGATTGGGGTTTGCCCTCGGGGCTACCTTTTTTGCTGCCCTGCTCATATACATCTTGCAACATATCATGGTGCTGAACCTGCCCCTGATCGGGGATTTTATCGCTGAACTGGTAAAAATTGTCCAGGAACATTTGTAACCATGCATGTATAGAAAGAAACGACGAGAGATGATGGACAGAAAAAACATAAAAAAATATCTCATCGAAGAGAAAGAAAGGCTCCTGGATCAACTGCATGCCGCGAATACCTCTCTGCGTGATAGCGTGGATGAACTGTCGCTGGCCGACAACCATCCCGCGGACCTTGGCTCGGAATTGTTTGAAAGGAGCAAGGAACTGTCCGTGAAAGAAACACAGACAAACCTTCTGAATGATATTGAACTGGCCCTTGCCAAACTTGAGACAGGCCGTTATGGTATCTGCGAGAGATGTGGGCGGGAAATCACGGCGGAAAGGCTCGAGGCCCTGCCCCACGCGAAACTGTGTATCCGCTGCCAGGGGGAAGAAGAAAAACAACTCGAAAGTGGGCGCCCTGTCGAGGAAGAGGTGCTCGAGCCCCCTTGCAAAAATGAAACCGTGCCCCGATCTTCCGGCCGGGATGCGGAAGATGTCTGGCAGGAAGTGGGGCGTTACAACGAGCGCTCCGGGATTTTCGAGGATGGTTTCGAAGACGGGGAAGATGAAAGAAAAAGGTGAGAAACAGGTGGCCGGGTTTGCCACGATTGCAGTGGGAGGATATATTTGGTAGTCGGGGAGAAACGGGAAAGGGGTCGGATGCTTTTTTTTACAATTGTCTTGCTGGTTCTCTTTCTGGATCAGCTGGCCAAGCACCTCGTTGTATCTTTTTTGGAGCTGGGGCAATCGGTACCCGTGCTGGGCGAAACTGTATCGATAACCTATGTTTTGAACCCGGGTGCGGCCTGGGGTATTCTTGCCCACAGGACCACCTTTTTTGTGGTTATCACCCTGATTGTTGCCCTGGTCATCCTGTATTACAATCACTGCCTGCCCGCTTGCTACAAATTTACAAGAATCGGCCTCGCCTTTCAACTTGGCGGGGCTATCGGTAACCTGGTTGACCGGATCAGGGTTGGCCATGTGATCGATTTCCTGAAAATTTCTTTTTATCCGCCCATTTTCAATCTTGCAGATGCAGCCATCGTGATCGGGGGAATCATTTTTATCTTCTCCCTGTGGAAAGAGAGCAGAAGAACACGGCTTACCAACCCATGATCTGTTCGTTGCATTCCATTCTCCGGAAAAAATGGCTGTAAATCCGCCCCTTTCCGCCAAGCCTGCTCCCGGCCTGACTCCAGGGTAGGCCTTCAGCGGGGAACCGATTTTCTTGTTACTTCCGGGGCGGTATGTTACTATATCCATAAATTAGCGGTTGGAAAACTTGATGAAGAGGTGGTTGCATGTACCCTGTTTTGTGGGAAACGCCGTATTTTTCCATCTATGCATATGGCCTCATGATTTCTCTGGGAATACTGATTTCCTCGATACTTGTTTTGCGGGAAGCCCCCAGGCAGGGGTACCATCCCGATCATATCCTGGAAGCAATCATAATCGTGGGCATCTCCGGCCTTGTTGGCTCAAGGATCCTCTTTGTCATTCTTAACTGGAGTTATTACCGGGACGATCCCATACGTATCCTGCATTTTCGATCGGGTGGCCTTTCTTTTTACGGTGCAATCATTCTGGCCATCATAGGGCTGCTGCTATGGAGCCGCTGGCGCAAGCTGCATTTTTTGAAACTGGCCGATTTCCTGGCCCCATACATGTTGCTGGGGTATGCCTTCGGCAGGGTGGGGTGTTTCCTCAATGGTTGTTGTTACGGAAAAATAACGGATTTATTCAAGGGCTCCCAACTTGCGGAGATATTTCCCCGCCATCCGGTTCAACTTTACGCCAGTCTGGGGGCCCTGGCGCTATTCTTTCTGGTCCTCTACCTGAGGAAATACAAGTTCTTTGAAGGTTACAATTTTACACTCGTGATCCTGACTTACGGGCTGCTGAGATTCACGACGGGCTTCTTCAGGGAAGATGTAATATCATGGTTGGGACTATCCTTTGCCCAGATCTTCAGCATGGGGCTGGTCGTTGCAATGGCACTGCTCCTGTGGTTCAAAAAGAGACGGAAAGCTGGGAAAAGTTGAATCGAAACAAAATGAAAAGAATTATCATACTGGATGTTGCCAACTCCGGGGAGCGCCTTGACCATTTCCTGACCCGGAGCATGGAGGGTGTTACGAGGGCCGAAGTACAGAAGTTGATAAGAGATGGCATGGTCACCATTGAAGATGCCAAGCCCAGGAAGAGCTACCCTGTCCAGGCCGGAGAACGGATCAAGGTGAAGATGGGGGCGGTCAAGGATCCGGGGGTATACCCCGAGCCCTTGCGGATTGAACTGCTGTACGAAGATGAGAACCTGGCCGTGGTGAACAAACCCAAAGGAATGGTTGTTCATCCTGCGCCCGGCCATGCCGGCGGTACACTGGTCAATGCCCTGCTCTACAGGTATGACAGGCTCTCGAGCGTGGGGGGGGCATTCCGCCCCGGGATCGTACACCGTCTGGACAAGGATACATCAGGTCTTCTGATGATTGCCAAAAATGACGAGGTGCATCGGAATCTGGCAAGGCAATTCAAGGCAAGAACGGTCAGAAGGGTATATCTGGCTGCAGTCTGGGGCAAAGTTGCCCCCGGGCAGATGATAATTTCAGCCCCGCTGGGACGTGATCCTCGCAATCGGAAAAAGATTGCCGTGCAGGAAGGGGGGCGGGAGGCGATCAGCCATGTATACCCACTATGCAATTTCCATGATTCCTCGCTGATCAGGGTCGAATTGAAAACGGGAAGGACACATCAGATAAGAGCCCATATGTCACATCTGGGATACCCCCTCGTTGGAGATCCCCTTTACGGGGGGAAAAACAAAAAACTGGATCTTATCGGGTGGAAAGGGCAGGCCCTGCATGCAAGATTGCTGGAGCTGGTTCATCCCCGCACGGGGGAGAAGATAAAATTTGTTGCCCCCTTGCCGCCTGAATTCAAAAGATTGTTGAGTTTTTTGCGCGACGAGAGCCAGCTTTAAAAGGAGCGGAAAAAATGAGAATAAAACGGAAAATACTGGACGAAGAAGGTATCCGACGTGCCCTTACGCGGATCGCCTATGAAATTATCGAGAAAAATACCGGTGGGAGCGACCTGGTCCTGCTGGGAATTCAGAGACGTGGCGGCCCGTTGGCCGAACGTATTTCACAGATCATTGCCGGGATCGAAGGCATCGAACTGCCCGCGGCCGAACTGGACATCTCGTCGTACAGGGACGACCGGGAAACATTGATCTGGAGCCCGGGAGAAGAAAAGATATTGACCTTCAAGGTGAAAAACAGGCGGGTGGTTCTTGTCGATGATGTTCTTTATACCGGCCGGTCGGTAAGGGCGGCCATGGATGCAGTGATCTATTCCGGGGGGCGCCCCCTGCAGATTCAGCTGGCCGTGCTCATTGACAGGGGGCATCGGGAACTTCCGATCAGGGCCGATTACGTGGGCAAAAATGTTCCTACCAACCGTCGGGAAGTTATAGAAGTCAAAATCCGGGAGATCGACGGTGTTGATGAAGTTCTCATCTGTGAACCTTGAAATCATTCCTCTTCTTTCCAGATCTTGAAGCGCTGCAAGGCCGGATGGTCCGGCGAGACGGAAATGCTCTTGAAATTGTTGTATATGGCCATCCCCGGTCTTTTTCCCGGGGCGCGTTTCAAATTTTTTATTCTGGTATAATCAACGGTAACAGCTGGAAGCCTGCTCCCTTTGCTGAAAAAAGCAGCCAGTGCCGCTGCCTCCAGCAGGGTTTGTTTGCCGGGTGGAAAAGGGGAATCCTTTATCACCACATGGGCGCCAGGGAGATCCCGGACATGGAGCCAGACGTCATCACGGGAAGAATTTTCGAAAGCAAGTTTCTCATTCTGAAAGTTGCTCTGCCCCACAAAAATTTGCAAGCCGGATGATGATAAAAAAGAAAGCGGGCCAGTTTTCACGGGCCGTTCTTTTGCAGGGGAAGGGGATTGTTTCCCGATATAGCGGTTTTGAATCAACTCCTCCTTGATTTCTTTCAAAAGTGGAATGTCGGCTTTTTCAAGAGAGAAGAGCACATTTTCCAGGTATTTTTTCTCGGCATCCGTTCTGGACAGGCGCTCCCTGATGATCGATTTGCTTTTCGATAGCTTGCGGTAATTTTTGAAGAATTGCTGAGCGTTCTCCACGGCCGAATAGCGGGGATCAAGCGCTATGTGGATCCGTTCCGGTTCCGGGCCGGTGTCGTAGATATTCGGCAATTCTACCGCAGAACATCTTTTTTCAATCCTGTGGAGATGGGCCAGGATCAATTCGCCATAAAGTCGGTATTGTTCCGCTTTCCTGGCCCGTAAAAGATCTTCCCTCTGCCTTTTTTCCTTCTGCCTGGTTTTTTTCAGTTCCCTCTCCGTGACCTGCCGCAACTGTTTGTACAATTGGTCTCTCTGTTCGGCAACCTGCCTCCGGGCATAATGATCGGCCAGGAGTTGGTTGGCATTGTCATACTGCCTGTGGGGGCATGATTGGTAAATATCTGGTTTGAAAGCGGCAAAGAAAGTCCGTCCCCCATCCGGTTTGATGACAACCGGCTGGAAATCTTTACGGTTGTACCTTTCCATGATCACCTGCAAAGCTTCCCACATCCTGTTCAATGTTCCGGCTGTATCGCCTGCTTCAATTTCTGCCCGGGCAGCATATTCAATTTCTTCGGCCCAGAGGGGGCTTATTCCATGGAAAGAGTCGAGGAGGGCTTGCTTCCAGGGCAGGCCTTCCCCCATAATGGAGGAGGCTTTTTCCATGAAGGCCTCCCGGTCCAGATCTGTCAACAAGATTTTTTCGGGGACGGGAGGGGGCAGGTAATCCGCTCCCGGCATGATGATGCGGCGGTTACCGATTTTCGGGGGCATGATTCTCAGCGCTCCCTTGATTTTATGATCATCACCGACAAGGATGATGTTGCTACGGCGCCCCATGATCTCCACGATCAACCGGTAACGATCCGACCTTCTTTCAAAATATATCTCCGCCACCCTTTCCCATGCCTGTTGTTTGATCCTTGCCAGTTTTGCCCCTTCCAGGTACTTGCGCAGAAGCATGCAAAACGGTGGGGGAACGGGAGGCGAGGTGTATTTTTGAACCGTAAGATGGAAACGTGGGGACGAGGGGGTACATGACAGCAACAGAAAACCGTAACTCGAAGAACGGTTGAAAGATAGCATTATTTCGTACGGAAAAGGCTGGTAAATCTTTCTCACGATTTCACCGACGAGTATATCCCGTAACTCACTTGCCACGGCAGAGAAGAAGATAGCATCAATCATTTCGAGGCCTCCCCGTAAAGTATAGCCCGGATGACACTGGCAAGACAAGAGAAAACATATCGGGATGAAAGACCGGAGAAGCAAATCAAATATACCCGGCCGGATACTTTCATATTGACATGCAAGGAATCATAGAAATATCTAGGACAATCATCCAAAGAGGAAGAGAGCCCGGATAAAACATGAAAAGACTCCATTATCTCATTCTATCAACGGTGGTAGTGGTAGCCCTGATCGGCGGTTATTTTCTTGCCCCGGCTTTAAAAAAAAATGGACCTGAAACGGGAAAGTCAGTCCTCAGAATTGCTTCATTGCCCGAGCCGGCATCTGTACCCGTTCTCGTCGGCATTGATGAAAGAATTTTTGCCAATGAAGGTATCGATATGCATATCGTTCATTTCGAAGATGAGGCCGGCCGCGACAATTTCCTGAAATCAGGAGCTGTTGACGGAATCATAGCTGATATAGAAACGGTGAAATCTTTGCAGGAAGAAGGATTCTATGTCAAAGCGGTATCCCTGATCAACGAGAAAAGGCGGGCCGGGGAGGGTGAAGGGAAAAACGGAGGCGAAGATGCAACATGCCGGCAGCGGTTGTTTGCATTTGCCGGGGAGTCCCTGGACGAAAAAAGGGGAGAGATAACCAGGTTTCACCTGATTTACGAATCAATCCTTGCCGATCCGGAACTGGAAAACAAGTACGAGCATTACCCTCCAGAGATGGATTTTGGACTCTGCTTGATCATGTCTCCGCAAAAGGGAGAAGTCAGGAACTTTGATGAATTGCTTGAAGAGGAGGAGCCCTGCAACCGTTTTTCCCTTTTTGATAGATTGTTCGAACGCGAATATTTGAAAGTGAAGAATGATAATTCCTGAAGCAGGGGGGGACGAGAGCATGCAACAGTGGCCGCTTATGAGCGCCACGCAGGTATGCGAGCAACTCCGGGTCAATCCGGAAAAGGGGCTCCACGGGCACGAGATCTCTGCCAGAAGAAACGAATGGGGCAGAAACTTGTTGATAAAAGGCCGTTCCCCTTCCCTGCTGGGTTTGTTCATATCCCAGTGTGGTGACTTCCTGGTGCTTGTTCTTCTGGCTGCAACGTTGATTTCAGGATTGCTGGGGGAGTACGCCGATGCCCTGGCGATCATCATCATCGTGCTTCTGAATGCCATTCTGGGGACGGTGCAGGAGTACAGGGCGGAACGTTCCCTGAAAGCTTTGCGTGACCTTGCTGCCCCACATGCCAGTGTTCTGCGGGATGGATCAATGCAGGTGATCAGTGCCGAGGAGATCGTACCCGGGGATATCCTGGCCTTTGAAGCAGGTGACCGGGTCTGTGCCGACATCCGCCTTCTGAACACTCAATCGCTGGTCATGAACGAGGCTTCGCTGACGGGTGAATCGGTGCCTGTAAACAAATCTGTGCGGCCACTCGGGAGCATACCTCCCTCACTCGGGGATGTCAACAACATGATTTTCAGTGGAACCCTGGTAGCGGGTGGCCGTGGCCGGGGTGTGGTTGTGGCCACGGGCATGAACACCCAACTGGGGGAGATCGCTCATCTGATTGAACATGCCGGGAAAGAATTGACCCCCCTGCAAAAACGATTGGGCAGCCTGGGGCGTATCCTGGTAATGATCTGCCTGTGCATCTGCAGCGTGGTGGTTCTTCTGGGTGTCCTGAGAGGGGAACCGATCTATGGCATGTTCATGGCCGGTGTCAGCCTGGCGGTGGCTGCCATCCCGGAAGGATTGCCGGCAATTGTGACCGTTTCCCTAGCTCTGGGGGTTCAGCGTATGGCTCGCCGGAAAGCGATAGTGAGGCGATTGCCGGCGGTTGAAACACTCGGCTCGGCCACGGTGATCTGTTCCGACAAAACCGGTACGCTGACACAAAATTGTATGGTCCTCAGGGAAATCTACACCCGGGGAACAGGATACATCAGGGAGGAAGGGGGGCCCTGGAAGAAGGGGGGCGAACCTGTAATTGCGGCGGGGGAAGCACCCCTGGCCATGGCCTTGAAGATAGGTCTGTTATGTAGCAATGTGTTTCTGCAGAAAGAAGGGGAGGTCGGTGGATGGGGGGGGGATCCCACCGAAATGGCTCTGGTGGAGGCGGCAGGTTTTGCAGGAATAAGGTCGGTATCCAGGCGCTTGCTGGAGATTCCTTTTACTGCCGAACGCAAGATGATGACGGTGGTCGTGAAGGATCGGGGCTTGAAGGCCATGGTCAAAGGGGCGCCGGAGGTCATCCTGCAGCGCTGTGCCTTCATCATGGATGGCAAAAAAATCAGATCGTTTGCCGCCGGGGAAAAGGAGAGAATACTGGTCAGGGTGGAAAAGATGGCCAGTACCGCACTGAGGACCCTGGCGGTTGCTTGCCGGGACTTGACCGAACCGGAACTGAACGACAGGGAAAGGATCGAGAAGAATCTGGTGTGGGTAGGATTGTTGGGGCTGGAAGATCCTCCCCGTGCTGAGGTATTCTCGGCCATAAGAACTTGCCACAAGGCGGGGATAAAGGTGGTCATGGTCACGGGGGATCACCGCTCCACGGCGGAAGCGATAGGCCGACGGCTGAACATTTTGAAAGATGGGCTGGTTCTAAGCGGCGAGGAACTGGATCAACTCAGCGAGCAAGCTCTTTACAGGATAATAGAACAGGTTGAGATATTTACCAGGGTGAATCCTGCCCACAAATTACGTGTGGTCCGGGCCTTGAAAAAAAGGGGGCATGTCGTGGCCATGACCGGGGATGGGGTCAACGATGCCCCGGCGGTGAAAGAAGCTGATATAGGCGTGGCCATGGGCATCACCGGTACGGAGGTCACCAGGGAGGCAGCCTCGCTGGTTCTCGAGGATGACAATTTTGCATCAATCGTGGCCGCGGTGGAAGAAGGCCGCAACATCCATGCCAATGTCAGGAAGTTCATCCGTTTCCTTCTGGGTTGCAATACCGGCGAAATACTGACCATGTTCATCGCTATCCTCATTGGTTTGCCGTTGCCCCTTCGTCCACTTCAGATTCTGTGGATCAACCTGATCACGGATGGTTTTCCCGCTCTGGCTCTGGGCGTGGAACCGCCCGATGAAGAAATAATGCAATCTCCTCCGCAAAGAAGTGAAAGGGGGATTTTCAGCGGTGCACTGTGGGGATGGATTGTGCTCAGGGGGATCGTCATTGCTATCTCCGCGGTGACTGTATTCGTGATTGTTCTGAACAGAAGCAACAACCTGCTGCAGGCGCAGACAGCGACCCTGGTTACACTTATCCTGACGCAACTTATCATCGTCTTTGAATGCCGCACAGAAAAAGTGCCCTTCTGGACGGCCGGGACGAAGCCGAATTACTATCTGTATGCAGCGGTTCTCTGCTCTCTTGCTCTTCTGTACCCGGTGATCCATATTCCGGCAATACGGAACATTTTCCAGACCCTTCCCCTCGCGCCGGAGTCATGGGCATTGATAGCTCTGGTTTCGCTCCTTCCCTATCCGGTGATGTGGCTGGGAAGCAAATTGAGGTCCGGGAGAAATTGAAAGCATATTTTTCCTGCATATCCAAGAAAACCAATCCCTTGTTAACTGCTATAAATAATGGTAATATTAAGCCTGAAGGTTGTTTGGCACCTGAAATTCTGTACTGCAATGTACTATGCCGGGGAGAGAAAATGATTGGTATGTAGCATGACCGGTTACGGGTATGATTCCGGGTCAAAGTCTGGCCTGGGGTTGAGTGTGGAGTTACGAACCCTCAATCATCGATATCTCGATATATTTTTCCGCCTGCCCAGGGAAATGATGGCCTGGGAAGACAGGTTCCGTACACAGATAAAAAAGAAGATCAGCCGCGGACGGGTTGAAGTCAACATCGTGGTTGATGGCGTCCCCGACGATGTGTATGATATAAAGGTGAATGAACCACTGCTCATTGCTTATCACGAAGCCTTTGGGGATATACGAGCCTATCTTTCCCTGAAAGGGGAGGCCCGGCTGGAACATTTCATCCAGTTGCCCGATCTTCTGGTTGTTCAGAATCGCCTGGGGGAAGATGAAAAAATTTCCTTGCTGGCTGAAAGTGTTCTGGAGGGAGCGCTTGAAAAACTGATTGCCCGGAGGAAAAAAGAGGGGAAAAACCTGAAGGAAGACTTGCTTGAAAGGTGCTCGAACCTGGAGAAACTTTTTCAGACCGCCCGGGAGAGGGCACCAGCGGTCATGGAACAATACCGCAAAAATCTGCAGCAGAAACTTAAAAATCTGGAAGGAGGTTACTTTGAAGAGGGCCGCCTGCTCACCGAATGTGCAATTTTCGCCGAACGCAGTGACGTTAACGAGGAGATTGTTCGTCTGGAAAGCCACCTGCAGGCATTCGTGGAAACGTTGAAAGTGCATGGCCCCATCGGGCGCAAACTTGATTTTATCTTGCAGGAAATGTTCCGTGAAATAAATACAATAGGCTCGAAAAGCAGCGATATCGGGATGGCCGAAATTGTTGTTGAAGTCAAAACCGAACTGGAAAAAATGCGGGAACAGGCGCAAAATATCGAATAGCATACATATTGGATTTACCATAGCAGATACTTGAAAAGGAAAAGAACAAGGGGGGATTATTTTTGGGTTCAATCAAACTGATCAACATCGGATTTGGAAATATTGTTTCAGCAGCGAGGATAATTGCCATTGTCAGTCCGGAATCTGCCCCGATAAAAAGAGTAATAAACGAAGCCCGGGACAGGGGCGTACTTATAGATGCCACCTATGGCCGCCGAACCAGGGCTGTTATCATTGCTGACAGCGGGCATGTTATTCTTTCCGCTGTCCAGCCGGAGACGGTGAAACATCGCTTGCAAGCCAAAGATTCGTCTTCCGATGAAGATAATTGAAACGAGAAAGGGAACTGTCCATGGAATCCGGCTTGATCGTGGTCATATCTGGCCCATCCGGGGTAGGCAAGGGGACCCTGTGCCACAAAATATCCGAGCACCTGCCTGAACTGGAAGTATCGATCTCGGCAACTACCAGGGCCCCGAGGCGGGGCGAGGAAGAAGGCAAGAGTTATTTTTTCTTGACCGAACGTGAATTCAAACAGAAGATAAACGAGGATTTTTTTCTCGAGTGGGCCAGACTGTACGATGATTACTATGGAACGCCTGCAGCCCCTGTCAAGGACATCGTTGACCAGGGAAAGGACATACTCCTGGAACTTGATGTTCAGGGAGCCATGCAGGTAAAAAAAAATATTCCCGGCGCGGTTTTCATTTTCATTGCACCACCCTCCATGAAAGAATTGCAAAGAAGGATAACCGGAAGGGGTACCGAAAAACCGGAACATATCAGAAAAAGAATGGAAATTGCCCTGAAAGAATTAAAAATGTACAGGGATTATGATTATCTGGTTATCAACAACAATCTGGAAGAGGCAGTGCTCAATATAAAGGCCGTTATCATGGCTGAAAAATGTAAAGTTGGCAGGCATGCCGGAATCTGGTTGAAACAGGAGGAATGAAAGATGATTTACCCTTCAGTGGATTCTTTGGTTGAAAAAGTTGATTCAAAATACACGTTGGCCATCACTGCGGCCAAACGTGCCCGCCAGATCAGGGAAGGAAGCAGGCCGCAGGTAAAAACCAGTTCCTTGAAAGAGGTCTCCATCGCTCTGGCGGAGATCGCCGATGACAAGATCATGTATGAACGGGTGCGCGACGGGATCAAATAGGATGATACAAAATTTACAGATCAATCAAGGAGACACTCTTTTGGAAAGAAAAAAGATTTTATTGGGAGTAACCGGGGGGATCGCGGCCTACAAGGCCGCTGAACTCGTTCGTCTATTTGTCAAGGATGGATTTGATACCAGCGTGATCATGACCGCTGCAGCCACGAATCTGGTCGCTCCTCTGACCTTTGAATCGTTGAGCGGTAACCCTGTACATGTTGATCTTTTCAAACAGGGTGCGGGGAAAATCAGGCATATAGAACTGGCCCGGCGCCCCTCCATGATTGTCATTGCACCGGCCACGGCAAATACTCTGGGCAAGATTGCTTCGGGTATTGCCGACAACCTTCTGACCACCGTCGTTCTTGCAGCTTCCGTTCCCGTTTTGCTGGTGCCTTCCATGAATGTGGATATGTACAATCATCCCCGGGTGCAGGACAATCTTGGGCGTTTGAAAGATTGCGGGTATCTGATCATGGAACCGGATGAAGGGGAGCTGGCCTGCGGGGTGGAAGGACGGGGCCGCATGCCTGAACCCGAAAAGATTGCCAGATTTGTGCTGGATATCCTGAAAATAAAAAAAGATTATGTTAGCAAAAAAGTACTGGTCACTGCCGGGCCGACCAGGGAACCCCTTGATCCGGCTCGCTACCTGGGCAATTATTCGACGGGAAAAATGGGGTTTGCCCTGGCCAGGGCTTTCAGGGAGAGGGGTGCTGAAGTATGCCTGGTCCATGGCGACACGGCAATTTTACCGCCTGCCGGGGTCGAGGCCATCAGGGTAAACACAGCCATGGAGATGCTGGGAGAGGTGGAAAAACGTTTCGACCGGACAGACATCGTCGTCAAAGCGGCGGCGGTGGCTGATTACCGTCCGGCGGAATGTCAGGACCGGAAGATAAAGAAGGGCGACAGGATCACCCTGGAGCTTGTTCCCAATCCCGACATTCTGGCCATGCTGGGGGCCAGGAAGGAAAAACAGGTTCTGGTCGGTTTTGCAGCCGAGACGGAGAAACTGATAAAGCATGCCATGCAGAAACTGCGGGCCAAAAATCTGGATATGATTGTTGCCAATGACCTGACCATCGAAGGCGCGGGCTTTGCCACGGACACCAACAAGGTGACGGTGATCACTCACGACGGGAAAATCCGTGAAATTCCGTTGATGAGCAAGTATGAAGTGGCACATCGCCTGCTGGATATCATCGCGGAAACATGGCTTTAATTCAGCAGTTTGAAGATCAGGGTCTGGGTCACGAAGATCTCTATCAGTGCAGCCAGCAACAGCAGTATTATGACCAGAGGTATTATGGCCATTATTTCCTTCCAGATATACTTTATACTTTCCAACCTGGTCATGCCGGGCAAGGGGGATATGGTGGCATGGATGCCGATCTTCAGACCCAGTGCCGCACACAGGAAGACCGCGGCGAGCTCGGGCAGCCCATGTGGCAGGATGCCGGCCACCAGAAACCAGACGGAGGATCCTTCCTGGATAACCTGGGCACTCAATGCGCCCAGCAGGGCGCCATTGACCAGGAGGGTCAGGAGCGGAGATAACCCCAAAAAAATACCGAGGGCCAACATCTGTAACGAGGAAATAGCATTGTTGATGAAGATCAGCCATACACCGACGATGGGGGAACTGTTGCTGATGATTTCGACCAGCTCTTCCAACTGGCCGAGCAACTCCCGGTTCGTGTCCTCCAGCGGGTCAGTTCCGGAAATTTCCTGGCCAACAAAGATGGTGAAAAAACCGATGGCAAAGATGATGGCAGACAGTACAATCCATTTTTTATTGTCTTTCAACACGCGGGCAACAGGCAGATGGCGCATTCAATACTCCTGATTTGTCTTGTTCATGTTGAATCATATCACAGATATACAGATATATTATAAACATCTTTCATCGTTATGCAAAACAGTCATCGAAAGGCAGGGGCCTGGAATCATGAAATATGCGGAAATCATCGTGGACATTGCCACCGATTCCACGGACCGATTTTTTGATTATCGCATTCCGGAGAAACTCCGGGGGGAAATATACCCGGGCCGCAGGGTAAGGGTGCCTTTCGGTAACCGGAGGATCGCCGGCTATGTGTGGGCATTGATAGATAAACCGAACGTGGAAAAAACCAGGGACATAATGGCGGTGGAAGACGGGGAAGTAACCCTGAGCGATGAGTTCATGAAAATGATCCCCTGGTTCTGCCAGAGGAATTACTGCCGCATGATAGAGGTGATCAACCTCCTGCTACCCCCGGGGTACGAACGAATCGGTGCCATCAAGGAATCATACGTTCGGTTGATGCCCGGGAATGCCAACTTCATTGACGAGGAATTCTTGCAGAAGCTACATCGGAGGGCTCCCAAACAGGAGAGCGTCTTGCGGCTGTTGCTCTCCGAAAAAAGGCCGCTGCAACGGCAAGAGTTGTTACGGAAAACAGGGGTCAGTTCCCCGGTTATCCAGAGACTCGTTGAAAAGGGCCTGGTGAAGATTGAAGAAAAACACCTGCGATTCAGGCAAACCGGAGCACGGGGACATTTCGTGATCGATGAGGAGCTGATCGTTCTCACCGATGAACAGCAAGCGGTGCTGCATCAGATCATGAAGGCCTGGGATGCCAGAAGGGACATGGAACTGCTTGTCCACGGGGTGACGGGCAGCGGGAAGACCGAGGTATACCTTCGGGCGATCAAGGAGTGCTTGAAACGGGACAAAAATGCTCTCCTCCTCGTTCCGGAGATAGCGCTCACGCCCCAGATGGTGTCCTATTTTAAAAACAAACTGCCCCGGGAAATTGCACTCCTGCACAGCAGGCTTCCGCTGAGGGAAAGATACGACCAGTGGTTCAAGATACGGGAAGGCTCCCTCAGGGTTGTTCTGGGCACCCGTTCTGCAGTATTTGCTCCCCTCAAAAACATAGGGTTGATCATCATCGATGAGGAACAGGAAAACAGCTACAAACAGGAAGATTCACCACGTTACCATGCGCGCGAGGTTGCCCGGTGGAGAGCGGATTACCATGATGCATTGCTGCTTCTGGGCAGCGCCACGCCATCCATAGAATCTTACTGGGAGGCGGACAACAAGCGCATCGGACTTCTGGAGATGAAAGAGAGGGCTACCCCTTTCGAACTTCCGGAGATCGAAGTAGTGGATATGCGGCAGGAACTGCGTGCGGGCAATCGAAGTATTTTCAGCCGATCCATGATGAAGAAGCTGGAAAGGGTATTGTTTGGCGGGGAGCAGGCGCTGCTTTTTATCAATCGCCGCGGTTTTTCCAATTTTGTTCTCTGCCGGGAATGCGGTTATGTCATGCGTTGTCCGCACTGTTCGGTTTCGTTGACCTACCACCATGCCAAAAAAATGATGGTCTGCCATTATTGTTCATATATTGCCGCTCCCCCGACGGTCTGTCCGGATTGCAGGGGGAACAATATCCGATTCTTCGGTGCAGGGACCCAGCGAGTGGAAGAGGAGATCAGAAAGTTGTTTCCCGGCCCGGAGGTGTTGCGCATGGACCGAGACAGCACGTCCCGAAAAGGGGCTTATCAAAGAATATGGAAAGATTTTCGCGCCGGGAAGGCCCAGATAATGGTTGGCACCCAGATGGTGGCCAAAGGCCTGGATTTTCCGGGGGTTACGCTGGTGGGGGTGGTTGCCGCTGATACCGGTATGCATCTACCTGATTTCCGGGCGGCAGAGAGAACCTTCCAGCTGGTCACGCAGGTTTCGGGAAGGGCTGGACGGGGAGATCGGAAAGGGGAAGTGGTGGTGCAGACCTATCATCCGGGACACCACAGCATCGTCTATGCTCGCGAACATGATTACAGGTCTTTTTTCCGTGAAGAGATAGAGCGGCGGCGGGAACTGTCTTACCCACCGTTCACGGAATTGCTCCGCTTTCTCTTTGTATCTGTCTCGGAGAAAAAAGGTGACGACGCGTCGCTGTACATGGCCAGCCTTCTGGGAAATCTGGATAGAGTGAAGGCTGGTGAAGAAATGGAGATGCTGGGACCCGCCCCCGCACCTCTTTTTCGTATCAAGAAGCATTTCAGGTATCAGTTGATTTTAAAGGGGAAAAATATGGTTCAAATGTCAGCGGCCATAAAGCCCCTTATCTCCGCGTTCAGAAATAAATGGAGGGCACAGGATGTAAGGCTGGTGGTGGATTTCAACCCACAGTCAATGTTATAATTGCATGGGGGTGGCCTGATGGGTATCAGGAAATTGGTTAAAATCAACCATGAAGCATTGAGAGAAAAAGCTTTTCCCATAAAAAAAGTCACGGCTCCGATTGGCAACCTCATCCGCGATATGATAGAAACCATGTATCATCACAAGGGGGTGGGCCTGGCTGCTCCCCAGGTCGGGATTTCCAAACAGATCATCGTTGTGGATGCCGGTGACGGAGAACTTTACAAATTGATCAATCCCGTCATCGTGGAAGCGGAAGGCGGTGAGGTCGGAATAGAAGGGTGCCTGAGTGTGCCGGGGGTCTACGGCGAAGTGAAACGGGCAGAACATGTGGTAGTGGAGGCACTGAACGAGAAGGATGTTCCGGTCAGGTTGAAAGCCTCGGGTCTTCTGGCCAGAATCTTGCAGCACGAGATAGACCATCTGCACGGGATTCTCTTTGTGGAAAGAGCCCGGCGCATTGTTGATCCGGATGAATTGGGCGAGAAAGGGGAAGATCTTTGAGGCGGTTGAAAATTATCTTCATGGGTTCCCCCGAATTTGCCTTGCCTTCGATCGAGATGCTGGCCGGGAGTGAGCACACGGTGCTGGGGATCGTTACTCGCCCGGACCGTCCGCAGGGGCGCGGTTACCGTATGGCTCCTACTCCGGTCAAGGAATGGGCCGCATCGCGGGGATATTACGTCTATCAGCCCATTCGTCTCACCGATACCGATTTCCTGACACAGATGCAGGTACTGGCTCCCGATCTCATCGTCAACGTCGCTTTCGGGAGAATCGTACCGCAAAAAATGCTTGAATTGCCTACCCACGGCAGCATCAATCTTCACCCCTCCCTGCTGCCTGCTTACCGGGGGGCTGCTCCTGTACAGCATGCCATATTCAATGGTGAGAAACATACCGGTGTCACGGTACTGTACATGGAAGAGGAGCTGGATGCAGGAGACATCATCTTGCAGGAAGAAGAACCCATTCCTCTTTCGTTGAACGCGGGTCAATTGCTGGAAAGGCTTGCCCGCAAAGGGGCACGCTTGCTGTTGGAGGCCATCGGGCTGATTGCAGCCGGCGGTGTGCAGAGTTTTCCTCAGGATCCCGGTAAAATATCCTATGCGCCACCGATAACTCCCGGGGAAGAGTTGATATGCTGGAAAGACTCCGCGTTGAAGATACACAACCAGGTAAGAGGCCTTGCTCCTTCCCCGGGAGCATATACGTTGCAGGGCGGAAACAGGCTCAAGATCTGGAAGACGGAAATCATCGCCCGGGAGGAAAACAGTATCCCGTATGTGAAACCGGGGACGGTGATCTCCCTTACCAATGATGGAATCAAGGTAAAGACCGGGGATGGCCTTATCAATATCCGGGAGATCCAGGCGGAGGGCAAGAAGCGTGTGCACTCGTCCGATTTTTGGCGGGGTTATCGATTGAAAAAGGGAATGATACTTGGTTAAAGCGATGGGCAGAAAAAGCCACGATGACAAAGATTTTACGCGACGGAAACAGGTCTCCAGGGAGAGAACAACGGGGATTTCAACAGCCAGGGAAGCAGCTCTGATGGCTCTGGTGAAAACTGAAACCCGGAAATCTTACATCAACCTTGCCCTACCCGCATTTCTCAAAAAGCTTCCCGATCATGAAAAACCCCTGGCTACAACCATGGCCTATGGCACGATCCAGCGCCTCAATACCATCGACTGGGCCCTGGGCCTGATTTTGAACAGAGCCCTGGAAACACTTACACCTCATATACGCAATCTGCTGCGTCAGGCAGCGTACCAGATCATGTATCTGGACAACGTTCCACGGCCGGTTGCCGTCGATGAAGCTGTTAAACTGAGTTATCGCTACGGGCACAAGGGAGTGGCACGGCTTGTCAATGCGGCATTGCGGCGCCTCTCCTCCAGCCTTGAGGATCTGCCCTGGCCGGATGTCAGGGAGGATCCTGTCCGGTATCTGGCGCTGACCCATAGTTTTCCGCCATGGATGGTCAGGCGCTGGCTAAACCGCCTTGGAATGGAAGAGGCCACGAAGTTGGTTGCAGCATATAATCGTATACCATCGTTATCTGTCAGAACCAACTTTTTGAAAATTACCCGTGGAGAATTGAAGGAAATTTTTCTTGGTGAAGGAGTTACATGCCACGAGGTGAACGATATCCCCGAAGCTTTGCGGATAGAGCCGCGGCCGGGATTGCCCATGAACCGGCGGGATTCTTTCACGGAAGGGTTGTATACGATCCAGGGCGAATCGTCAATGCTGGCAGCTCGCGTCCTGCATCCCGCAAGTGGAAAATCATTGATCGATCTTTGCAGCGCCCCCGGCGGGAAGACGACTCATCTGGCAGAACTGATGGGTAATGAAGGAATAATCGTGGCCGGGGATCAACATCGGTCCCGTTTGAGATTGGTCGAGGAGGCGGCAAGAAGGCTGGGCATAGAGATTATCCGGACCAGGGTGTGGGATGCCCGCGATGTGCATGAATTCGAAAGGGAAGCCGACTATGTCCTCTGTGACGCGCCCTGCTCGGGGCTCGGTGTACTCGATCGCAGGCCGGATCTGAAATGGCAGAAGAGCGAGGAGATGATTTCTGCCCTGAGCCGGCTTCAAAAAGAATTGCTACTGGCGGCTTCACGGGTAGTAAGAAGGGGGGGGAAACTGCTCTACAGTGTCTGTAGCAATGAACCGGAAGAAACAGGCGAGGTTGTCGACTTCCTGATGAAGGAGAATCCTTCATTGAAACCTGCCGTTGTTACTGCCAGACTTGATGGGGTGTCACCGGAGGAAACCGAACGGGGGGTGGTGGAATTTTACCCCCATATACACGGCAGAGACGGTTTTTTTATCGCTCTTTTACAGAGATTATGAGATTATAATATATCAATAAAAGGTTTTTCAAGATAAATAATTAATATTATAATAACCGAAACAAATCCAGAATGGGATGGATAAAAACAAAATTTTGGAAGCGGAGTATAGACCCTGATACATTGCCTTTTATATTTATTTTTGCTATACTTTTTGACGAATAAGCATACAACAGGGCGAAAAATCGGACATCAATTTCATGAAGATAAAAATCCCGGAGGGGATCACAAGTTGAAGGTATTTGGGCGTTCCGATCCCGGTAAAGAACGTCAGAGCAACGAAGACAACTATTATTTCAAGGTTTATGACGATGAAACGGCCATCCTGGCCGTGGCCGATGGAATGGGAGGGCATGCGGCGGGAGAGGTGGCGAGTTTTATCGCCGTTGACGTTCTGTCGCGTTTTGCCCTTGCGGAAGAAGCGCCCGGGAGCTTCAAAAAGGATACCCCTGAATATATCAGGGACTTGATCAACACAATCAATGATGAAATATTCAACCAGGCCCGGGATGACCCCGGCAAAAAGGGAATGGGAACCACCTTTACCATGGGGTTTATTTCCGGCAAATGTTTGACCATCGGGCATGTTGGTGATAGCCGTGCCTATCATCTTTCAGGCAAGGTCATGAGAAGGATGACGGAGGACCATACCGTTGTCGAGGCGATGATCAAGGACGGGCGCATCACCAGGGAAGAAGCAGGCAGCCATCCTCGTCGGCATGTTCTGACCAGGGCCCTGGGAACGTCTTTGAAGGTTGAGGTCGACATCCTCGGCGTTGATGTGCATGAAGGAGACGTTCTTCTTTTTTGTACTGACGGGTTGACCTCCCTGATCGAGGAAGGGGAAATAGGGGAAGTTATCTTGAAACATCGGGATCAGCCTGACAGGGCAATCGATGATCTCATTTCATTGGCCAATGAGCGGGGTGGCCACGACAATATTACTTTGGTTCTTGTGGTTGAACCGGGGGGGCAGAATGCCGGATGATCGGAAAGCAGCTTAAAGGGCGCTATGAATTGTTGGTAAAAATCGGTGAGGGTGGCATGGCCAATGTATACTCCGCCCGTGACAATCTTCTCAACAGAACGGTTACCGTGAAAATATTGAAAGACTATCTGGTCAGCGACCAGGATTTTGTACGCCGCTTTCGCAGGGAAGCGCAGGCTGCCGCCGTCCTTTCCCACCCCCATATCATCAACATCCATGATGTTGGCGAGGAAGGCGATATCCATTATATCGTCATGGAATATGTTCAGGGCAAGACGCTGAAAGATCTTATCCGTGAAAAACAAAGGCTTGCGGCCGATGAGGCCATGGAGATATTCCGCCAGATTACAGAAGCGATCCTGCATGCCCATTTCAACAAAGTTATCCACCGGGATATAAAACCGCAGAACATTTTGATCTCACGGAACGGGCAGGTAAAGGTAACTGATTTTGGTATCGCCCTGGCCGTCAATGCAGCCACGGTGACCTACAACGAACAGGTCATGGGATCCGTCCATTATTTTTCCCCGGAACAGGCCAAGGGCAATTTTACAGGTGAACAATCCGACATCTATTCTCTGGGCATAGTTCTCTACGAGATGTTAACGGGCCAGGTTCCCTACATGGGCGATAGCCCCATCTCCGTGGCGTTGAAACATCTGAACGAAGAGATAACACCACCGCGTACTTTATTCAGCGATATTCCGGAACCCCTGGAGAGGATGATTCTGAAAGCGGTCCAGAAAAGCCCTTCCCGGAGATATGCCAGTACCCATGAACTTCTGGGGGATATCCGTTTGTGGCAGCGGGAACGAAAAACAAATGCTGCCGTGCAGAACAGCGAGGAACAAGAGGTGGAGAACACCCGGATTCTGCCCCCCCTTCAGGAAAAACAACTGAGCGAGGATGAAAACAGGGAAGAAAAACCCGGGAAATCTTTCTGGAAGAACAGGGTGGCCCTGGTGGTAATGGGTGTTATCCTGCTTCCGATCCTGTTGTTTGGCGGTTACTATCTGCTAAAAAATCTGCTTGCCGTGCCCGATGTCGAGGTGCCGGAGGTGGAAGGCCTTGTACTGGAAGAAGCGGAGAAGGAACTTGATGAAGCCGGCCTCAATTTCAGCAAAGTTTTCAAGTACCATGAAATAGTCGAGGAGGACCATGTCATTTCACAGGACCCGGCCGGTGGGAGCAAGGTCAAGAAAAGCAGGGAGGTCGTGCTGGAGGTTAGCAAGGGCAGGGAACTGATAAAAGTACCGGAAGTAACAAATATGCCCCAAAGAGAGGCCTCCCTTCTCCTGGGGCAGAGCAAACTGGAATTCCAGATCGAAGAGGAATTCAATTCCAAGGTGGAAGCAGGTTATGTCATCAGACAGGATCCTCGCCCGGGGGTGCAGTTGTACCAGGGGGACGAGGTGATTCTGTATATCAGCAAGGGGGAACGTTCCTTTCCCATCCGCAACCTGGTGGGGGAAAGGGAAGTTGATGTCAAGATGTATCTTAGCCGGGAGGGACTGATCATCAACAAAGAGAAAGATGAGTTTTCAGATCTACCGCCCGGCACGGTTGTCGAACAATATCCGCCGGCGGGCACAGACGTGAAACCGGGTGATCTTGTCGATATCGTCTGGAGCAAGGGGCAGGACCCCGGCATGGCAGATGTGGAGTGGCCGTCCGAGGAAGGTGAACATATCGAGGTTGGTGAACCCCATTAATGGATTTCAAAAAAGGGCGTGTGCTGCGGGCTGCCGGTGGTTTTTATGATGTTATCACGAAGTCAGGAGTCTCTCACCGCTGTTATTTGCGGGGCAGATACAAGGGCCGGGCAAGATACATCATGGCCGGAGACCTTGTTGAATTTTCGGCCCATGATAGGGATGGCTGCGTTATTGAAAAAGTGTTGCCACGGAAAAACTATTTCAGGCGTCCGCTGGTTGCAAATGTAAGTCGGATGGTCATGGTTCTGTCTTCTCGCAGGCCCAGCCCCGATTGGAACCTGCTCAGCCGCCAGCTTGTGGCGGCGGAAAGCAGAGAGATAGGATCGCTGATCTGCATGAACAAGGTTGATCTGGTGGATGAAAAGGAACGGCAGGAGATAGATCGGAAATTGAGTCTATTTCCCTATGAACATATTCACACCGATGCTTTGCAGAAAAAAGGCATCGAAACCCTGGCCCGATATTTGAAGGGCAATATTTCCGTTTTTACGGGCCCATCGGGCGTGGGGAAAACATCCTTGATAAATGCTGTCCAGCCGGGGATAAATTTGAAAACCGCCGAGGTCAGCATGAAAGGGCTACGTGGCAGGCATACCACGCGCCATGTAGAAATATTTTTTCTTGACGATGGAAGCATGGTTGTTGATACACCGGGATTCACCAAAGCTGACCTCTCGGTTGGCGCCGACAAACCCATGGATAGTTATTTTCCGGAGATGGAAGGATACCGCGAACGATGTCAATTCAGAGACTGCCTGCACAGGGATGAACCGGGCTGCGCGGTGAAAGCGGCGGTGAAAGACGGTGCAATCAGCGAGTTGCGCTACAATCATTATCTTGTTTTCCTGAAAGAAACCGATCAATAACCGGAAAGAGGAATGATCAAGTGATTAAAATTGCACCATCAATACTATCGGCAGACTTTGCAAATCTGGAGCGGGATGTTGTCTGGGCAGAACGGAATGGAGCAGATTGGCTCCATATAGATGTGATGGATGGAAGATTCGTGCCCAATATTACCATCGGGAGCCAGATGGTCGAATCACTCCGGTCAAGGACCGGGCTACTGATGGATGTCCACCTCATGATCGTGGAACCGGAAAAGCACATCGCGGAATTCAGCCGGGCGGGAGCCGACCTGATCACCGTCCATGCGGAATCATCCGATCATCTTCATCGGCTTCTGTATTCGATCAAGGAATGCGGCCTTCGGGCCGGGCTTGCCCTGAATCCTGCAACGACGGAGCATGTCCTGGATTACCTGTGGGATCTGCTTGACCTGGTTCTGGTGATGAGTGTCAATCCCGGATTCGGGGGACAGAAATTTATTCCCGCAGTACTGCCCAAGATAAGAACCATTGCCCGGAAGATAAAAAGTCTTGGAAAAGACATAGAATTGCAGGTTGACGGAGGGGTGAACAGGGAGACTGCCGCATCTGTTGTCGAAGCCGGGGCATCGGTCCTGGTCATGGGGTCGGCTGTCTTCGGCGGGGAAAGGGATGGCCGCATTATTCAGGCTATCAAAATGTTGCCCGGGGAAAAACGCGGTGTTTAAAAATAAAAAATAATATGATATAATGACTTACCGATCACATTGTTGAAGAAGGCGGTGGCAACGGAAAGTCTTTTCAATATTGGTAGCCAGAATTCAATTTACAATGCAGTATTGAAGTTCCTTCGGGGTACGGTGAGGGGTTCTATCGATGGACTTCCAATTCCGAACCGGCGGTGATCCACCTGTGGAAAGCCCGCGAGCCTGAAGCTGATCCGGTGAAAATCCGGGGCCGACAGTATAGTCTGGAAGGGAGAAGGAAAACAAAAATGCGCATGCCTGTCGTATGCCACTGTTATCTGACCCCGAAGCTTTCAGGGGTTTTTTTTGATCAAGATCATATGCGGTTAACAGAGAGGTGAGAACTATTTGGATGCTGATGAACGTATCATGTGGACGGTCCTCGATCTGGCTCGTAAAGGCAGGGGGCTTACCAATCCGAACCCGATGGTTGGGGCGGTAGTGGTCAAGAACGGGGAAGTTGTCAGTACGGGATATCATGGATATGCCGGTGGGCCCCATGCCGAATATATTGCTTTGCAGAAAGCGGGAGAAAAGGCCAGGGGTGCCACATTGTATGCCAACCTTGAGCCTTGCTGTCACCGGGGTAAAACCCCCCCCTGTGTGGAGAGTATCCATGCCGCGGGAATATCCAAGGTGGTCGTGGCCATGAAAGATCCCAACCCCATCGTCAACGGCAAGGGTATCGATTGGTTGCGGGAAAAAGGAATCGAGGTCAAGGTGGGGGTGCTGGAAGACAAAGCACGGCGCCTCAATGAGGTTTTTATCAAATATATTACTACTCGCCGTCCTTTTGTGATTGTCAAGGCAGCGATGAGCTTTGATGGCAAGATAGCTACCAGGGAAGGTGATTCACGTTGGATAACGGGAAAGAAATCACGCCAGATGGCACACCAGTTGCGCAATCGTGCCGACGCCATCATCGTGGGGATCAACACGATTCTGAGGGATGACCCCGTGCTGACCACGCGCCTGACTGACCGGGAGGGCCGGGATGCTGATCGTGTAATACTGGACAGCAGGGCCCGGTTGCCGTTGGACGCCAAGGTGATCAACCCCTCCTCCAGAGCAACGACAATGGTGGCGGCCACGGAGGCGGCTCCGCCGGAACGCTGCGAGAAACTCAGGGAAAGGGGTGTTGAAATCCTTCTCCTGCCATCGGAGAGGGGCAGGGTTTCCCTGGAGGCATTGATGATAGAACTTGGGAAACGCAAGTATAGTTCATTGCTTGTCGAAGGCGGCGGTACGGTCAACTACAGTTTTCTGGAAGAAAACCTTATCGATAAAATATACCTGTTTCTGGCTCCTATCATCTTCGGTGGCCAATCCGCACCGACACCTTTTGCCGGAGAAGGGATCGATGTGCTCAAAAAAGCCTGGATGGTATCCGGCCTGGAGTTGAAACAGTACGATGAGGATTTGCTTTTGATCGGCTATCCTCATCGCCATCTGGAAGAAGAGGCGAGGGCAGATGTTCACGGGAATTGTTGAAGAGGTCGGGATGGTGGAATCGAGTCGTACCGCTCCGGACGGAAACAGGATTTCTATCCGAGCTTCAAAAATTCTTGACGGGGTGGCTATCGGGGATAGCATCGCTGTCAACGGTGTTTGCCTTACCGTTGCAGGCCTCAAGGGTAGAACCGTATTCGAGGCCGATGTGATGCCCGAAACGATGAGGAATACAAACCTTGCGGAACTTTCTTCCGGAAGCCCTGTCAATCTGGAACGTGCCATGCCTGCAGATGGAAGATTGGGCGGGCATCTGGTTAGTGGACATGTGGATGGTACAGCCACCCTTTTATCGCGCAAACATGAAGGCAACGCCGTGGTGATGTGTTTTGCAGTTCCCCCGGATCTGACCGCTTATATCATAAAAAAGGGATCCGTGGCTGTAGATGGAACAAGCCTCACGGTAGCCGATGTTACCGAAAAAGATTTCAGTGTTTCCCTGGTTCCCCACACCCTTGCAGCCACAACGCTGGGACTCAAACAGATTGGTGACAGGTTCAATCTGGAAGTGGATGTTGTCGGTAAATATGTGGAAAAACATCTCCATCGCCTGATAGAAAATAAAACCCTGGCCACCGGAAAAGGGTTGACGCTGGATTATTTGATGGAGCAGGGTTTTTGATAGAGGAGGTACAAAGAGTGAAATTCAGCACAATCGAAGAAGCTCTGGATGAACTCAGGGCGGGGCGTATGATCATTGTTGTCGACGATGAAGATAGGGAAAATGAAGGAGATCTGGTAATTGCTGCGGAAAAAGCATCGACGGAATCAATAAATTTCATGATCCGCCATGCCAGGGGTCTGGTCTGCGTTCCCTTGACTGCTTCCAGGATAGAAGAACTGGAAATTCCCTTGATGGTGGAAAGGAATACCGACAAACACGAGACGGCATTCACTGTATCGGTTGATTCCAGAAAGGTGACGACGGGAATATCCGCATCGGAGCGGGCTTTGACAGTTAGAACGTTGATAGAACCAACCACCCGTCCTGAAGAGCTGGTGCGCCCAGGGCATGTCTTCCCCTTGCAGGCAAAAGAGGGGGGCGTATTGAGGCGCGCGGGCCATACCGAGGCCACGGTGGATCTCTGCCGGATGGCCGGCCTTTACCCGGGGGGTGTGATCTGCGAGATAATGAATGATGACGGGAGCATGGCCAGGGTTCCGCAGTTGACGGAGTTCGCCCGGCAACACCGGTTGAAGATAATTACCATTGCCGATCTTATCAATCATCGCATGAAAGAAGAAAAGCTGGTCAAAAGAGCCGCAGAAACTGAAATTCCCACCCAATTTGGAAATTTCAAACTGATCATATACAAAAACTCACTGGATGAACACGACCATGTTGCCCTGGTCATGGGCGAGATGGATCCGGAGAAACCAACGCTGGTAAGGGTTCACTCCGAATGTTTCACCGGCGATGTCCTTGGTTCATTGCGATGTGATTGTGGCAAACAGCTGAAACAGGCCATGAAACAGATTGCAGAAGAGGGGCGGGGGGTTCTGGTTTATATGCGCCAGGAAGGGAGAGGTATCGGCCTTCTGAACAAGATAAAGGCTTATCATCTGCAGGATCAGGGCAAGGATACCGTCGAAGCCAACGAGGTTCTGGGTTTTGCCCCGGATTTGCGGGACTACGGGATAGGAGCGCAGATTCTTGTTGATCTGAACATCAAGAAAATCCGCCTTCTTACCAACAACCCTCGCAAAATAAAAGGCCTGGAGGGCTACGGGCTTTCAATCGAGGAGAGGGTAGCCCTGGAGAGTGCCCCTACACCATACAATTGCAACTACCTGGCCACGAAGAGGGATAAATTGGGCCATTATCTGCATCTCAAATAATCTGAAAAGAGGAGGAGTAAAGTGTATAACCAGTACGAAGGAAAGATCATTGCCCATGATTACCGTTTCGGGATCGTCATCAGTCGTTTCAACGAGTTTATTTCGGGGAAATTGCTTTCGGGAGCTCTTGACGCCTTCCATCGCCATGATGTGCAGAAAAAAAACATAGAGATTGCCTGGGTGCCGGGTGCCCTGGAAATCCCTCTGGTAGCGCAGAAGATGGCGCTTGGGGGCAAATACGATGCGGTTGTCTGTCTTGGTGCTGTGATCCGCGGTGCAACTCCCCATTTTGAATATGTCGCTGCCGAGGCAGCCAAAGGCGTTGCCAAGGTGGCACTGGATACCGGACTGCCGGTCATATTCGGGATCATCACCAGTGATACCCTGGAACAGGCCATCGAGAGAGCCGGCAGCAAGGCCGGAAACAAGGGGGCGGAGGCGGCTATCAATGCTATCGAGATGGCCGATCTTAACCGTCAACTGGATAAATCCAGCCGAGCCTGATTCAACCGGTCACTTCCAGCCCCGGGAAGAGCCATGCCCGGGGTTTTTGTTTGTACACGGGTGCGGGTAAAAAAAGCAGGTACAGCGTCGATGGAAATGGGAAAAGGTCAATCATGTTCATTCATTTTTGGGGAAGGAACATGGCTGGTCATGCCGATGGCGAAAGCGAGGCCCCAGGTCAGGATGACCTGACGGCCGATAGCTTGACTCAAATCGGGGTCGGCCGGGATAGCCAGTTTGTTCCCCCGCTGGAAAAATGATTGGGACCTGATCTGTTCATGCAACTCTTTTTGAAAAGTGCAGACCAGCTCATCCAGAAGCGCCGGCCGCGAAATGAGAAAATTTTTCCCTGATTCAAATCTTGAATCAAGCAGGTGCTGTATGCGTGTTTTCAAACATGTGGCCTCCTTGACGGCACAGTGATATGCAATTTACAAAAATATTTTTCCCCACTACGAACAAATTAACACCATTCTGCCTTCTGACCGGCATCATGTTGATTTTCCCTGGCCGGTTGTTTTTTTATGGCTCTGCTTACACCGCAGCTACAATTGTGGTATGATTGACTTGAATTCAGGTCAGGGGTTGATCAATTTTGTCCACGGCAAAATTTCTCATAATAGACGGCAGTAGCATCGTTTATCGTGCTTTTTATGCACTGCCTTTGCTACAAAACAAAAGGGGAGAGCAGACCAATGCTGTCTATGGCTTTACCAGCATGTTGACCGGTATCTTTGAAAAAACCAGTCCTGACTTCGGGGCGGTTGTGTTTGACAGGCCCGGGCCAACTTTTCGCCACGCTCTCTTTGCAGATTACAAGGTGCATCGTGAAAGTGCACCGGAAGAACTCAATGAACAGATCAACCGTATCAAAGAAATTGTCGAGGCCTATCGTTTTCCCATATATGAACTGGATGAATACGAGGCCGATGACATCATCGGCACTCTGGTAAAAAAAGCGGAAAAAAGAAAAATCGAATCATTGATTTTCACCGGCGATACCGACCTTTTTCAGCTTATCTCCGATTACACCAAAGTGATCATCGTGCGCAAGGGAATCTCCATCCTTCATGAGTATGATTCTGCCAGGTTATGGGAGCGGTATACCTTGAAACCGGAGCAGATGGTCGATTTTATGGCGCTCAAGGGAGATCCATCCGACAACATTCCAGGTGTTCCCGGTGTCGGGGAGAAGACCGCATTGAAGTTATTGCATGAGTACGGAAACCTGAATCGTGTGCTGGCTTCCACCTCGGAGATGAAAGGCAAATTGAGGAAGAACCTGGAGTTGTATCGTGATCAGGCATTGCTTAGCCGGGATCTGGCTACGATCAGATGCCGGATCGAAGAATTGGATTTCAACTGGGATCAATGTTTACTGGGCATACCGGATTATGAACGATTGAGAAATGTTTTCAATGATCTGGAATTCAAAAGCCTCCTGAACAGGCTGCCGGCCGTCGAGGCAACATCAGAACAAAAACAGACAACTATTTCCGGCCAGGTCCCGGTAACAACGATCAAACAACTGCGCGAGATCATCGCATCATCAGAAAATTCATCCGTTGCCTTGCTTGTAAAGACCGGCGAACATTACCCCTGCTGGAAAGGCACCCCCCGGGCCATTGCCTTTGCCATGGATGAGTCACGCGGATATTATTTTGAACCCTCGCTGTTTTCTTCGGGATCGTGGGGGGTTTTTCTGAAGGAACTTCTGGGCGATGGCCGTCCAGTCAAGTTGCTGGGGCATCATACCAAACCGTTGCTGAATATCTTGTCAGCCCTCGGTGTGACCATTACCCGTCCTGAATTCGACTCCATGCTGGCAGCATACCTCCTTGATCCGGGCCGGGCAGATTTAAGCACCAGGGCCATTATAAATGAGTATCTCGATGTCAACCTGGGCGAACCCCCGTCGGGCAAGGAGGCGGTCAATGATGACGAGCTGCAAGCCCGTCTTCTGGCCGAAGAGGTGCCCCATTTGTTCAAACTCAGGGGGGTACTGGAAGACAAACTGGCCGGGTATATGCTTGCGGAGCTTTACCGGGATGTGGAACTGCCCCTTCTGCCGGTTTTGTCGCGGATGGAATTGCAAGGCATCAGCGTGAACCGGGAGAAAATAGACGCTATATCAAAAGAAATAAAGGCGCAGATAGAAAACCTGCAGGAAGAAATATTTGTGCTTGCCGGAGAAAAATTCAACCTCAATTCACCACGTCAACTGTCTTGCATATTGTTCGAGAAATTGAAAATGCCGGTAATCAAAAGAACCAAAACCGGCTATTCAACTGACGCCGGTGTTCTGGAAGAATTGGCGCAGGAACATGAAATCGCCACCAAGATACTGTACTATCGGCATCTGGTCAAGCTTGAAGGAACATATCTGACGGGCCTGATCCCGTATATAGAGGAATCATCGGGAAAGATCTATACTACCTTCAATCAGACGGTTACGGCCACCGGCCGCCTGAGTAGCAGCGAGCCCAACCTTCAGAACATTCCCGTGCGGATGCCCGAGGGGCGGCGTATCCGTATTGCTTTCATACCTTCAGGGAGAGATTGCATACTCCTGGCTGCCGATTATTCCCAGATCGAACTGAGGGTACTGGCACACCTTTCCCGGGATCCCACGCTGATCGATGCCTTCCGCAAAGACGAGGACATTCACCGCCGCACTGCCGCGGAAATATTCGGGGTGGCACTGGAGGAGGTAACGCCGGAGATGCGTCATCGGGCCAAGACGGTGAATTTCGGTATTGTTTACGGCATGAGCGATTACGGCCTGGCCCAGGATCTGAAAGTTTCGCGTCGGGAGGCGCAGGAATATATAGACCGGTATTTTGAACGTTACCACGGCGTAAAACGCTACATGGATGATATCGTCCGTCAGGCCCGAAGTGAGGGTTATGTGACCACCTATTTCAATCGTCGGCGCTATCTGCCCGGAATTAATGACCGCAATTTCAGCAGGCGGGGTTTTGCGGAACGAACAGCACGCAACACGCCCATTCAGGGATCGGCTGCCGACATAATCAAGGTGGCCATGCTGAGGGTGGACGGGAGCCTGCGCGAACGTGATTATGCAGCCAGATTGCTTCTCCAGGTTCATGATGAACTGATTTTCGAGTTACCGGAAGACGAAAAGGAAGAAGTATCCCGGGTAATAAAAAAGGAGATGGAGAATGCTGCCGACCTGGCCGTTCCGTTGAAAGTGGATCTGGCCTCGGGCAAGACCTGGTATGATATGGGATAAAATTTTTCAACCGGGCTATTTCATCCGATAAACAGAATAGACTGTAAGTAGCCTGTAATTGCAAAAATTCGTATAAAATAAAATGGCCGGGGATGATGTCCATGGAAAAACATGATTTTCTGAAATTGCTGACTCTTGTGTTGATTTTATTGACAATTGGCGGTATTTTTATAATCTATTCCATACATAGAGAAGCAATAATCGCTCACGCCCTGACCTTGCTGGATGAAAGTAACCTTGAAGGCGATTCTTTCAATGACTCCATTCCGGACGAGGAAGCTGCCGGCCCGAACCAGGGTGGAGATCAAACAGGAACCGGGTCACGACAGGAAGAAAACGACCTGTATGCGGTCGGCGGTAGCGGACCGCTGGCTTACCTCACCTTTGATGATGGACCCAGCATCAACACGGGGACCATTCTCGATGTTCTGGGTACTTACGAGGTGCCGGCCACTTTTTTTGTTATCGGTAAAGACAACCAGGTCGAAGAGGGTATCTATCGGCGTATTGTTGACGAGGGCCATGTTCTTGGAAACCATACATATTCGCATGATTACAACCACATCTATCGTTCCAGGGATTCGTTCATGAATGATTTGCGGAGGATGGAAGATCTGATCCTGGAAAAGGCAGGGATTAAAACGGAAATAATGCGGTTTCCCGGCGGTTCATCGATCAGCAGAGCCCGCAGGATAGCAGGGTATGACATCATTGCAGAACTGACAGGTGTAGTGATAGAAGAAGGCTATGATTATTTCGATTGGAACGTGGATTCCGGTGATGGGATTGCTTCACTTGCTCCCGAGGATATACTGAACAACGTACTGGGCATTGTCGATGAACTGCAGGAAGATATAGTGGTTTTATTTCATGATCGAAAAGATTGCGAGGCCACGGTCGAGGTACTGCCCGAGATAATCAATCAGCTACTGGCGCGGGGCTATGAATTTGCATCTCTTTATCCGGGGGCAATAGAAAGCAAACATCGTTGATGGAGGAGAATCATGCCGGAGTTGCCCGAAGTAGAAACAATCCGCAAGGATCTGGATGCGTTGGTAAGGGGTGAGACGATAGAGTCCGTCAGAGTAATCTTTCCCGGAACGGTAGGATACCCGGAAGAAGAAGAATTTTCACGGCTTCTCGGGGGTCTCACCGTTGAAGGTTTGTTCCGGAAAGGCAAGTTTCTGATCATGAAACTGCACGGTTCTTCAAGGCTGGTTTTTCATCTACGGATGACGGGCCGCCTTATTTATTTTGTTGAAGATGCCGCTTCTGTTCGTGCAGAACATGTACGCATGATCTTTGGCCTGAAGAGTGGCGGCGGGTTTTATTTTTCCGATCCGCGTAAATTTGGCCGTGCATGGCTACTGGAAAAAGGGGAAGACCATATTGCCGGCCTGGACAGGCTGGGGCCTGACTGGTGGGCAGAGGCATCCGAGCAACAGTTCAAGGAACGCCTGGCTACCCGGTGCAGATCACGGATCAAGGGCCTTCTCCTGGACCAGAAATTTTTCTCCGGACTGGGAAATATATATACTGACGAAAGCCTTTTCCTGGCAGGTATCCATCCGTTGACCAGGGTCGGGTGTTTGCATGAAACCGAAGTCAGCCGGCTGTTCAAAACGGTAAGGCAGGTTCTGTCCATGGCCATCAAGAGCGGAGGAACCAGTATCAGCGATTATCGGCGTACCGGTGGTGAACCTGGTACATTCCAGAATATGCTCATGGTTTACCGGCGAAAAGATGAACGATGCCCCGAATGCAATAACGTCATTCAGAGAATAGTTGTCGGGGGACGGGGCACCTATTTTTGCCCGGGGTGCCAGGTCGAGCCCGGCTAGCCCCTTTCTCTCTATCTCCTTCCTTTCACATTCCCCAACCGCTTCCATATTATATTAAGTGAAGATTCATGGAGAGGATGGGGATTGTTCTTGAAGTTGGCCACCATTTTGCTGGCTATAGCGGTCAGTTTTGATGGTTTTGGTGTCGGGATGGCCTGCGGTGTCCGCAGACTTGCAATTTTGCCTTCATCGCTTCTTGTTATATGCATATTTTCCTCCGTAGCCGTAGCCGTTTCCATGCTGATGGGGCAGACCCTGACGCGGTACATACCGGTAAAAACCGCATCGATAGCTGGTGGGTTGATATTGCTGTTATTGGGGGTATACTTTATAATACAAAACATATATACAATTTATAGAGAAAAGGCAGAGCCTGGAAGCGAGGGCGCACATGATACGCCGGGAAGTCTGAATGGATTCAGAGGGATACTGGACATAACCTACCGGCCAGAAAAAGCGGATGTGGATCACTCCGGGACCCTCAGTGCCGGAGAATCGATTATTCTGGGGATCGCTCTTGGCACCGATGCCTTCGGCGCAGGCTTTGGAGCGGTCATGATCGGCTTGAACCCGGTGGCTACGGTTGGTGCCGTTGGCCTTACAAATTTTTTGATGGTGTCGGCTGGCATGCTGATAGGAAAAAAAATTGCCTCCGTCGGCCATTTTTCCAGATATGCATCGATACTGGCGGGACTCACCTTGATTGTCATCAGTGTGATTTATTTTATCTGAGAATGGGAAAAAAGCTGCGGGGCAGGGAGACATGAACAATGTTGATCGTGGGATTGACGGGCGGGATAGCTTCCGGCAAGAGTACAGTGGCCAGAATGTTTGAAAAAAAGGGTGCCGTGGTGTTTGATGCTGACGTGATGGCCAGGGATGTTGTGGGGGTCGGGGAGCCTGCCTGGGAAGAGATCGTTGATCACTTCGGTACGGGTATACTTTTGAAAAGCGGGGATATAGATCGGGAGAAACTGGGTCATATTGTCTTCAGCGATGATGCGGCCAGGAACAGACTGAATGCCATCGTTCACCCCCGGGTAGTGGAAAAAATGGTTGAAGGTATCGATGCCCTGAGAAAGAGTAATTCTGCCGGGCCCGAGGTGATTGTACTGGACGTGCCGCTCCTGATCGAAAGTGGTATGCATGGCTTCGTCGATGTTGTGGTTCTGGTTGATCTACCTGTTGATATTCAGAAAAAAAGGCTTGAAAATCGCGACGGTTTGACAGACAGGGAGATGGAAGACCGCTTTTCATCCCAGATGAGCGCAGAAAAGAAAAAACAGTATGTCGATTTTACCATCAACAATAGCGGTGGCCTTGACAAAACCCGCGCGCAGGTAGAGGAATTCTGGGATATAGTACCTGTTCTCCTGGACAAAAAAAGAGGACGCGGTATGGAAACAAAAAACAACGGTTCCTGAAAGAGTGGCTGGGAAGATTGAAAAAAAGCAATATATATTATATATTGATATTTCTCCTGGTGTTGCTGGTCTTGCATTTTCTCTACGCACCTTTCTGGGGAAGATTTCTCTACCCCTTTCCTTACAGGGAAGAAATACACCACTCTGCCCTGGAACATGATCTCGATCCCAATCTGCTGGCAGCGATTATCCATGTAGAAAGCGGGTTTGATCCGGCAGCGGTATCTGCCAAAGGGGCGGCGGGACTGATGCAGATCATGCCCGAAACGGCGGAATGGGCGGCCGGTATAATGGGTTTTGAGGCATACAATCAAGACTTGTTGTTTGAACCGGATTGCAATGTCAAGATCGGCTCATGGTATCTATCAGGTTTGATGGTACAATTCTGTGATGACGATCTGGCTGTAGCTCTGGCAGCTTACAACGGGGGAAGGAACCGGGTCAGGCGATGGCTCTCCGAAGGAATCTGGGATGGACGGGCTGAAAATATCGCCGATATTCCCCTGCTGGAAACGCGTGAATATGTACAGAAAGTATTGAATACCTACAATCAATACCGGAATATCTACGAATAGTATTTTGATCAATGAACATTCTTGATATAAAATATAGCGGAAGCAGCGCTTGTGGAAACGGAGGGAGCATGGTATATGTACAAAATCACTTTGATACGCGGCGACGGTTCAGGGCCCGACATTGCCGCAGCGGTTTTAAAGGTACTGGACGGAACCGGGGTCAAGATAGAGTGGGAAGAGGTTGTTGCCGGGGAGGAGGCTTTGAAGAAATGCGGGACCCCTTTGCCCGACGAAGTAATTTCCTCGATCAGGAGAAACAAGGTTGCCCTGAAGGGGCCGCTTACAACTCCGGTGGGAGTCGGCTTTCGCAGCGTGAATGTAGCCCTGCGGCAGAAACTTGACCTTTACGCCAACCTGAGGCCATCCAGGAGTTATCCCGGTGTAAAATCACATTACCGGGACATCGACCTGGTCGTTGTCAGGGAAAATACAGAAGGCCTTTATTCCGGGGTGGAACACAGGGTCGGTGAAGATGCAGCGGAGAGTATAAAAATAATCACTCGCAAAGCTTCGGAAAATATAGTGCGTTTTGCATTTGATCATGCCGTCAAAAACAAAAGGAAAAAAGTTACGGCAGTGCACAAGGCCAATATCCTCAAGCTGAGTGATGGTCTTTTCCTTGAAGTGGCCCGGTATGTGGCCAGGGAATATCCGACTATTGAATTTGAAGATCGGATCGTGGACAATATGTGCATGCAACTGGTCCAAAAACCCCATCTCTATGACGTTATGGTGATGCCCAACTTTTACGGTGACTTCATTTCCGACCTCTGTGCCGGCCTGGCCGGAGGGGTGGGATTGGCACCGGGGGCAAATATCGGAAAAGAGATGGCAGTTTTTGAACCGGTCCATGGAAGCGCTCCCAAATATGCGGGTATGGACAAGGTAAATCCCAGTGCCATGTTGCTTTCTGCTGTGCTCATGCTGAGACATCTGGGGGAAAGCAAGGCGGCCGATCTGGTAGAAAGTTCACTGGCGGCGGTCATCGCCGAGGGCAAGGAAGTCACCTATGATCTCGGTGGGACGGCGAGGACTTCGGAGATGGCTGATGCGATCATCAGAAAAATGAAAGACCGGGAATAGATTTCCCGGTCTTTTTTCAAGGATGTACTAGGGCAAATGGTAGCTATCATCATCGGTATCCGGAAGGAATGCCTCATTCTTCTTGCTCTTTTTGAAACTGTCAAGGGGGGGCAAGTTTATTCCCAGTTCCCTTGAAATCTCTTCGCGGTATTTTTCAAGTTTGTTGATATCGATATTCCTCTTCTGTTTTCTACCCTTGTTAAATTTTTTGGCCAATTGTTTCAACCTCCCTTCTACATGAAGTTCCGGTGTTTCTTTATTTAGTGTTTACTCTTATTTGTTTCTTATCCATTGACAGGGGCCGGTTGAATTTTTGATTATAATTAATCGGAATCTGGAAAATATAAAGGTAGTGATTTCAAACCGAAAGTGGAAAGGAAGCAAGCATATGGAAGAAAGAGAAAGTGAAAACGCAACGGTATTGACACTGACCCATTCCGTGGTCAAATATGGTGCATGGTTGATAGGTTTGATCATCGTCCTGTATTTTATTTCCCGACACGTTTTTCCTTTTATACAGGGGCTATTCTAGGACAGGAACAGGAAGATGGCAAACCTGACAGAAAGGAGGGAAGAAAAGATGCTCACCACGTTTCACATCATTCATATCGTCATTGGTCTCTGGATCGCTCTGGTCAACTTCACGGATGTTCTTTCTCCCACAACCCTGGCCTGGAACAATTTCCTTCTGGGATTGATAATCGCAGCCTACAATGCTTATCATCTTTTTGCCCGGAAAGATGTTGGAGTCGGGCATGAATAGTCGAAGGATGAACGGGCAACCTTCTTGAACGAAAGAGAGCTATCGCATGCGTATTGCAGGATAGCTCTTTTTTTGAAATGGCTTTTTCCCGTGAACTGTGAGTATTCCATGTTCCCGCATCCTTTCTCCATGGCCAAAAAAACAATTTTTTGTGAGCCATCGAATGGTTGTCGGGGAGCAGAGGAGGACAGGGTTATTGAAAGACCATGCTACCGGATGAAATCGAGAAGGGAATCACAACCAACCCCGGGAACCTTCAGGCCCCATTCCGGAAATCTTCCCTGTCTTTGACCCACCCGTTCATCATATAAATATTTTCAATTGTTCAATTGGTGATATATAATGATGGTATCGTCAATATTGCAAAGGAGAGGTGTTTCATGGACAGGAGAAACCAAGCAAAGAATTCAAGAAAAAAGGCCCGCCGCGCGGTTACCTTCGATGAAGGGCCTGCCAGAGCATTGAACATCATGTCCTGGCTGCTGATCATCATGGCCGCATTTGCAATAATATACTGGATAATATTTCACACGACGTCCGTTCTTCTGGTAAAGGATGTGGAGACGTTCGGGGACTTCAAAAATCCTTTTCTTCTGGGAAGCATCTGGTTGATAATCATTTCCCTGGCTGCAGGCATACAGTTGCTGTTGCGTAAAGAGGATGCTCTTGTATATGGTATTCTGGCGGGAGGATCACTTGTGGTCATGGGGCTGATCCAGGTTCATTTCAACTTCATGCAAGGGGTTTATGCCAGATTGGGCCTGGCGATGGGCATAGAATCATTTATCAACCTTGTAGCCATCATATTCGGGGGCTATGCCATTACTTTTTTCTGGAACAATCGCGAAAACATGCTGGAACACAGGGACAGAGGGCCGACCCCACCGGTTAAAAGGAAAAAAAGATGGTAGGCTTTTCTGTCCGGTGTGATCAGGCCGGCGGCAAATTGAAACCACCGCCGGGCAGGTGATATTTGTGAAAAGAAGGCTCTCCACATGGAATGGAGAGCCTTGATTTTTCTGATCGGACCGGTATCCATCCCGGGAACCGGGGCCCGGCCGTGTTTTAGTAGACAAGCGCCTTCCTGTCGACCCTATCCTTGGTTATTTTCATGGCCGCCTCGGCATGGTTCAGTGTTTCATTGATATCCTTCTCTTCATGCGCCGCGGAAATGAACCAGTTGTGTTGCGGGTTCAAATAAGAACCCCTTTTGGTAGCTTCTGAACAGAAGATCTGGTTGAGGTAAGGTCCGTCTTTTCCGGTAAAATTGATGAACGGAATGGTAGGCGGTCCCGAGGTGATCAGTTCCAGGCCATGACGCTCGGCTATCTCCTTCAAACCTTCCATGAGCATGGTGCCCGTTTTGAACATCTTGTCGATGGCATTGGTTTCTTTCAGTTCCTTGAGTGTGGCCAGGGATGCCGCCATGGGTTCACTGGATGTCCAGTAGGATCCGGTGACGAAAACCTTGGCTGCTGCGTTCATCAGCTCTTTTCTACCCATGCATGCCGAGATGGGATAGCCATTGCCCATTGCCTTGCAATAACAACTGAGATCCGGAGTAAAATCGAAATACTCGTTGGAACCATGTATGTTGAGCCGGAAACCTGCTCTAACATCATCAAGTATGATGACGATTCCTTCTTCACGGCAGATTTTTTCAATCTCTTGCCAGTATCCGGGCAAGGGCATGATCTGTTCCGTAAAAGTAGGATGATGGTAGGGAGTGGCTATGAAACCGGCGATTTCCCCGCGATGTTCCCGGACCACCTTGCGGAAACTGTCGATATCATTCCATTCGACTTTCAAAATATTTTCGTGGTCCTCGGGTATTATGCCTCCATGGCCGAGGGATGTGCACCATGCTCCTACCCCGTGATAATGATCGCGCACCGTGATGATTTTTTTCAGGTTTGTATGTGCCCGGGCAGCGAGGATGGCGAAAGTGGTCATATCACCACCATTCTTTCCGAAAAGGACCCAATCCGCAAATGTGATCAGATCCACCATATATTCAGCAAGCTCCACCATGATTGGCCCGGGGTGGTTGGTGCAGTTGGCCATCTTTCTCTGTTCATCGGCGGCTTTGTCCACAACGGGGTGGTTGTGGCCGAGTATCATGGGCCCGAAACTGCACATGTAGTCGATAAACTCATTGCCATCCAGATCTGTGTAGCGGCACCCCTTGGCTTTGGTGGTGTAGAAAGGAAAAGCTCCGGGAACGGTCAAGGTAGGGGAAAAATGGCCGTAAATGCCACCCGGGATTATTTCCGTGGCTCGTGAAAATAACTTGGCAGATTTCTCGTAGGTGTAGGTTTTTTCTTTGGTGTCTGTCTTTTCACCTACCAACTCTTTACCCAATATCTTTGCACACATAATATTGTCCTCCTTATTTTATTGATGATCTATGATAAGCCTTACTTTACATGGCTACAGATAGTAGGTAAGGCGATCCAACAGGGGGTTGATACCATCAATCAGAGGTATAAATCCTCTGATCTTGATCTGTTGCAGACCGATGGCTGCAAAAAGATCAAGATCTCCCTGAATCATGCTCCAGGCAGTTTTGAGATCCGCGATCTGAAGTACAGCCGTGGGGTTTTCCACCGACCCTTTGGCCGGATAAAATCTTCCATCTTTAACCGTCAGGTTGGAAGAAGGCCCGTCAATAACCCTGATGGCCAGCACCCCATTGGGAATGCTGGGCGAAATCACCTTGAGGACAGGGTCATATTCCCCAATTTCGCGGATACCATACGTCATCACATAGAGAGACATTTTTACGCAGAAGGCAAAGGCGTCAGGGTCTTTCAACAATTCATCGCTGGGCTGAAGATAATACTCAAGACGCCCCAGTACCTTGTCTATTATTGATAACTTTTTCAGATGAAGGAGAGCCACCGCGTTGGGCCGTGGATTTTTGTTGCTCTTGCCCTGGAATACCTCGTTCAATTCGCGGGCATTCTTGAAAGTAAGTGTAGCTTTTGGACCGGCATAATTATCAGTTTCTACCCTGAGTTTACCCTGTTCAAAGATCAATGCTGTTCCCGGGTTGCCGCCGGGCAGTTGAAACTGGATGACGGCGTTCCAACCTTGAATCATCTGCTGAAGATCCTTGTCGAAGGTGGCGATTTCTTCCAGAAGGGGAAGAACCGCCCTCAAATGCAGGCGAGCTAGAACCATTTCTTGCGCTGCTTCCACTAACATCACTCCCTCTTGGCATATTTGAACCACAGAATCAATCAATATGTCGATCATGTAAACATTCGACATCGGGGTATTCATTTCCTCTACTATTATATCACAATTTTATCCATCGTGTTGCCGCAATGTTCAATTTGTCCTTTTTGATTTTATGATGTAAAATATAAAATATGAAAAAGTGTCCATAATAAATCATTATGGAGAAGAAATGTCCATTATGTTACAAGTCCAAGATCAGTCAAAGGAGGATCCATGATGAACTTCAAAGGGTTGACAATAAGCGTGCCCAAAGAAATCATGCCCGGCGAAAAAAGAGTGGCCGTAACACCGGAAACCGTGAAACAATTCACGGAACTGGGTGCTCGGATGCTCTTCGAGAAGGGTGCAGGGGAAGGCTCTTTTCTTGGTGACATTCTTTATCAGGAAGCCGGTGCCGAGGTAGTTCAGGACGTAAGGAAACTTTACAGTGAAGCCGACATCGTATTGAAAGTTAAAGAACCACAGTTCAATGAAGAACTGCAGCGGCATGAAGTGGAGTTATTTCCGGAAAACAGCATTCTGGTAACCTTCTTGCATCCGGCAAACAAGGCGAATCATGAGATGGTCAGGATGCTTGCCAGGAGGAATATAACTGCTTTCACACTCGATGGTATACCCAGGATCTCCAGGGCCCAGCAGATGGATACCCTGACGGCCATGAGTACCGTGGCAGGATACAAGGCTGCTATCTTTGCCGCCTACCACCTGGGTTCTTTTATACCGATGATGCCCACATCATCGGGCATCATTCATCCGGCCCAGTTTCTGATCATCGGTGCCGGTGTGGCGGGGCTGCAGGCAATCGCCACGGCAAAACGGCTCGGGGCCAAAGTCAAGGTGCTGGACATCAGGCCCGATGCCAACGAACAGGCCCAGAGCCTTGGTGCCGAAATCATTTCTTTTGATCTGCCTCCGGAATTGGCTGTAGGAGAAGGGGGTTATGCCAGGAGGCTCAGCGCGGAATGGCATGCCAGGGAGAAGGAGGTACTTTCCCCACATGTGCAGGAAAGCGATGCAGTTATTCTGACCGCGCTTATCCCCGGGGAAATAGCCCCGGTTCTGATCGATGAACCGATGATCAAGGGGATGAAAAAAGGTTCTGTCGTTATCGATATAGCCATAGACCAGGGTGGGAACTGTGAAATGAGCCGGAGCGGCGAGGAATACAATTTTGAAGGTGTCTTCATCAGTGCTCTCAAGAATGTTCCAGCTACCCTGCCGATCGACTCTACCCACATGTTTGCCAGAAATATCCTGAATTACATGAAATATATTGTCGAAGAGGGCAAGACCAGGGATGACCCCGATGATGAGATTATTTCGGGAACCCTGGTTACAAAAGCTGGCCAGATAGTGCACAAAGGGGCATTGCTGGCCATGAACAAGGATACAAATTAAACGGGAGGGAAAGAAATGATCCTGGCAATGATTGCGGTTCTGGTCGTAGCATCCCTGGTTGGTTACAAGGTTATTTCCGGGGTACCGCCTCTTTTGCACACACCCTTGATGTCCGGTATGAATGCCCTTTCGGGGATAACGGTTCTTGGTGCGATTATTGTCTTTGTTGCTGCGCCTGCCGGATTGAAGATCTGGGCATCGATAGCATTGGTACTGGCAATGATAAATGTAGCCGGAGGTTACTGGGTCACGGAACGAATGTTGCAGATGTTCAAAGGTAAAGAGGAAAAAGTAACTGATTAAGGAGAAATTGCTATGGTAGAATTGAAAATAATAATTGCGGCGATTATCATTATCGGTTTCATTGTCGGAATACGCCTGATGCAACGCCCGGAAACTGCTCTCTGGGGCAACCGCCTCGGGGCATTATGCATGTTTTCGATAATCATTCTGGTTCTTTACAGTGAAGGAACGCTTGCAGATTATTCCATATGGTTGGTCATTCTGACAGGGGGTATTCTGGGAGTTATCATGGGGCAACTGGTCAAGATGATCCAGATGCCCCAGATGGTTGCGCTCCTAAACGGGTTTGGCGGGGGGGCGTCGGCTATCATTGCGGCAAGCACCATCATGATACATACGGAAGGAATCGCGGGAGTGGAATTCTATGTTTCCCGCTTTACAGGCCTGCTGGCTCTCTCCCTGGGAACATTGACTTTTGTAGGCAGCATGATCGCAGCGCTGAAGCTTCAGGGATGGATAAATCAGAAACCGGTTCTGTTTTCGGGCCAGCGCTTCTATCTGATATTTCTTCTTGTTGCGGGGGCATTGCTTATCTTCGCCGGCCTTTATATTCCCCAGGATGCTTTTATCTACTTGCTCCTGTTGCTGATGGCAATATTCATAGTATATGGGGTCATGATGGCTGTACGTGTCGGGGGAGCCGACATGCCCATCATAATATCTTTTTTCAATTCTTTGTCCGGTGTGGCTGCGGCCATCTGCGGGATGACGGTTGGAGACCTGGTTCTGGTGGGGGTTGGTTCACTGGTCGGCATGGCGGGTCTGATATTGACGCAGATAATGTGCCGGGCCATGAACAGGAGTCTGGCTTCTGTGCTGGGAGGATTCAAGAGCAGTGTTTCAATCACAACCGATGAACCGATTTCCGATGCAGGTGCGGATGTACAGGAGGAAGAAGAACCGGAGGAAACAAAACTAACCCCGGAAGAGAAGATCTCGGCCATGGCCAAAGACCTGGGAAAAGTTATCATTGTTCCCGGCTACGGGATGGCCCTTGCGCAGGCCCAGCATCAGGTTGCGGAATTGATCCAAACTCTTGAAAGGCAGGGCAAGGAAATCAAGATCGGTATCCACCCCGTCGCGGGAAGGATGCCGGGGCACATGCATGTTCTTCTGGCCGAGGTGGGAGTACCTTACGAGCAACTCTATGACATGGAAGCGATCAATCCCGAATTCAAGGGAGCAGATCTGGTCGTTATCGTGGGTGCCTGTGATGTGGTAAACCCGGCTGCCAATACGGCGGAGGGGACCCCTATCTATGGCATGCCCGTGCTGGATGTCCATCAGGCCAAAAATATTATTGTCTGCAACCTCGATGAGAAGCCCGGTTATTCGGGAGTGGACAACACCCTGTACAAAGAAAAGAATGTTATCACCCTCTGGGGTAACGCGATGGAAACCGTTCCCCGGGTCACCTCTTTGTTGAGGACGGAAGACTGATCAACCGATCGGATTTCAAACAGTACACGGTGCAGCAACCGGATAATTGCCCCGGTTGGAGCAGAATAACAATCAGGATAATAACGAGGAATTGTCAATTGACGGAGAGCCGCATTTTTCTTTCGCCGCCCCATATGAGCGGGGAAGAGCAGAAATTTATCGACGAAGCGTTCGCATCGAACTGGATTGCCCCACTGGGGCCCAACGTGGATGCATTCGAACGGGAAGTTGCTGCGGCTGTCGGTGTTGAGGGGGCTGTGGCCCTCGTATCGGGGACCGCAGCCTTGCACCTGGCCTTGATTCTGGCCGGGGTCGAGCCCGGTGATACAGTTTTTTGTTCGTCCTTGACCTTCATCGGTAGCACGAACCCCATTCTTTACATGAACGCTGAACCGGTATTCATAGATTCCGAGAAACAGACATGGAACATGTCCCCCCGGGCGCTGGAAAAAGCTTTTGACGAAGCCAAAAAAACGGGGGTCTTGCCCCGTGCAGTGATTGTCGTTCATCTGTACGGGCAGAGCGCGGACATGAAGTCGATCATGGAGATATGCGATCGGTACGGGATCCCGGTTATCGAGGATGCGGCCGAATCATTGGGCGCCACCTATCGAGGTAAAGCTAGCGGAACATACGGCAAGTTCGGTGTGTTTTCATTCAATGGAAACAAAATAATTACAACCTCGGGTGGGGGGATGCTCATCTCCGATGATCTCGAGGCGTTGGAAAAAGCGCGTTTCCTTGCCAGCCAGGCCCGGGAACCGGCCGAGCATTACCAGCATCGGGAGATGGGGTACAATTATCGACTGAGCAATATCCTTGCCGGGGTGGGAAGAGGCCAACTTGGAGTTCTGGAAGAAAGAGTGGACAGGAGGCGTGCCATTTTCGAGCGATATTGCCGGGCCCTCTCGGGCATGAAAGGCATAGAATTCATGCCCGAAGCTTCATCGGGACGTTCCACAAGATGGCTGACTGCCCTCCTGCTAGAACCCGGAACATCGGCATCCAGGCGTTCACAAATTATCGATCATATGGATCGGCATAACATTGAAATACGCCCCGTTTGGAAACCCATGCATCGGCAACCGATATTCAAAGAATGTCGATCCTATCCCCACGAATCCGGAAATTACGTTGCCGACCAACTTTTTGCCAGGGGGCTCTGCCTGCCATCGGGATCGGGCTTGACCGACGAGCAGCAGGACAGGGTGATATCCTGTTTCAAGGATGCTTTGGAACTGCAGTGAGAAGCTGACCAGGCCACAAAAGTTTTTCAATCGGTTCCCCGCGGGTTCCCCGGGCCATCACGGAAGGACATGCCCGGGCGCAATGCAAAACAGTATGATAGAATAAAACAGATAAAACTACCGATAACATAACAATAAGGGGTGTAGATATGACAAAAAATATCGAGGAACTTGCTGTCAACACAATTCGTTTTCTGGCTGTCGATGCCATTGAAAAGGCCCGCTCGGGGCATCCCGGGTTGCCCATGGGTGGTGCACCCATGGCCTACACGCTCTGGTCCCGTTTTTTGAAACACAGTCCACAGGACGACCGCTGGATAAATCGAGACCGTTTTGTTTTATCCGCCGGCCATGGTTCGGCCCTGCTCTATGCCTTGCTGCATCTTTTTGAATATGATCTTTCACTGGAAGACATCAAGGATTTCAGGCAGCTGGGCAGCAAGACCCCCGGCCACCCGGAATATGGTCACACCGTCGGTGTAGAGACGACCACCGGCCCGCTGGGCCAGGGGTTTGCCAACGCTGTGGGCATGGCCATGGCGGAGAAAAGGCTGGCGGCGGAATTCAATCGTCCCGGATTCCCGATCATGGACCATTACACATACTGCTATGTTGGTGATGGTTGCCTGATGGAAGGAATCGCCTATGAAGCCGCTTCACTGGCCGGGCACCTGAAGTTGGGCAAATTGATCTGCCTGTATGATGACAACAAAATCACCATCGATGGTTCCACCGACCTGTCTTTCACGGAAGACATTGAAGGCCGTTTCAAAGCATGCGGTTGGCAGGTGGTCAACGTCAAGGACGGAAACGATATCGATGCGGTGGCAGCGGCTATCGATGAATGTAAAAAGGACCGGGATCGCCCCTCGTTGATTAAAATACGCACGGAAATCGGTTTTGGAAGTCCAAACAAACAGGGAAAATCCGCTGCTCACGGTGCTCCCCTGGGCGAAGAAGAAGTCCGTTTGACCAAGGAAAATCTGGGCTGGCCGGCGGAGCCTTCTTTCCTTGTTCCCGATGAAGTGCGGGAACATTTCAGGGGGCTGGCCCGCAAGCTCTCCGCGGAAAAAGCAGATTGGGACAAACTTGAAAAAGCGTATCGTCACGATTTTCCGGAACTCGCCGCGCAACTCGACGACTGGTTTTCGGGAGAGTTTCCTGCCGAAATGGAAGTAGAATTGAAGCAGATGAATTTTGACGAACCGGCGGCCACCCGCGCCGCTTCGGGCCGGATCATGCAAGTTCTGGCCGGTCATCTTCCCAATTTGATGGGCGGCTCCGCCGATCTCAATGCTTCGGTTCAGACATTTCTCCATGACCGGGGCGTATTTCAACCTGAAAGCCCGGAAGGAAATAACATTTATTTTGGTATCAGAGAGCATGCCATGGCGGGAATACTGTCCGGTCTGGTACTTCATGGCGGCCTGCGGGCCTTCGGTTCTACGTTCATGGTTTTTTGTGACTACATGAAACCCTCGATCAGGCTGGCGGCCCTGATGGGCATTCCGCTAACCTATGTCTTTTCGCATGATAGTATCGCCGTGGGTGAAGATGGCCCTACCCATCAGCCGATCGAGCAACTCTCGAATTTACGTTCCATACCCAATCTCACCGTTTTGAGGCCGGCTGATGGCCGGGAGACGGCCATGGCCTGGCTCCTGGCGGTAGAAAAAAAGGATGGCCCCTGCGCATTGATACTCTCACGTCAGGGACTGCCACAGCTTTCCGGTACAGGAGAAGAAGCCTTGAAAGGTGCCTATATATTGAAAAAGGAGAAAGGGGAAACCCCGGATCTTGTACTGATTGCCAGCGGTTCGGAGCTGCACCTGGCCCTCGAGGCCCGAGAGATACTGGCAGGAAAGAATATTGATGCACGGGTGGTAAGCATGATGAGCTTTGAATTGTTTGCCATGCAAACCGAGGAATACCGGGAATTTGTACTTCCGGAAGAGGCAAAAAAACGCCTGGCCATCGAGGCAGCTCTGCCCCTTGGATGGGAACCTTTTGTCGGCGACGAGGGGCGTGTTATCGGCATGAACGATTTCGGTCAATCCGCTCCGGGCGGGTTGCTGCTCGAGACGATGGGCTTCACCGTTGACAATATCGTCGAGCAAGCACTGAAAATGATGACACTGTCATGATATGGAAATAGCAGTGATCATGTTGAAGCAATGAACGAGAAGGATGGGCCTGCCTCCTGCGGGCGGGCCTCCTTTGACAAACGATGAAGCAAGTTGTACATGAATTGTCCTTGAAAAAAGCGGCCATATTTGTTATTATAAGCGTGCAGGCGTTATATTACATGTCGGGGTGGCGGAATCGGCAGACGCGCACGTTTGAGGGGCGTGTGGTTTATACCGTGGGGGTTCAAGTCCCCCTCCCGACACCATTGCCTTGGGCAACATTTCGTACAAACAAATTATCTGGCAAGCAGCGGAAGCCCACTCGCAAGAGCGGGCTTTTTGCTTTTGATCGGTGGATACACAATTTCTTTTCGTTTTCCTCCACTCCATAACATTTCAGGGTTATATGGCTTGTCCCCGTGGAGAGCGCAGCAAAACCGGTACATACAAAAAATGGCGGCAGGACTTTACATTTCCCGCTGCCGGTTTTCTTTCCGATCCTTTGCGACTTTTCTGTCTGGAATATTTTTTGCGCAGAACGATGAACAACAAACGGCAGACAATGGATTCCCACTATCTGCCGTTTCGTATCATTTCTCTTTCCACATCCTGACAAACGCCCACGGTTTTTGTGTAGAAGGGGGTATTATCAGGTTTGGCACATTATGTAACTACAACCTAGCCAATGAGTGCTTGCAGCTTCATGGCCAGAGACATGTCGCCTTTGACTTTCAGTTTGCCAGCCATGAAGGCGGAAGTGGCATTGAGTTGCCCTTCCATCATTTTTTCAAAATCTTCTGCGGACAAAATAATGGTCACGTTGGGGCTGTCATGGGGAGCGTCCACGATTTCAGCTTCCCCTTCTGCCACCACGGCATGAAAAACACCGCCGTTGTCACCGGAAAGATCAAATTGGAATACAGCGTCAACGCCCTTGATTTTTGCCGGATCCGCTTCTCCTACTTTTTGCTTGATGGCGCTCAGGATATCTGCAAAAGCCATTAAACAAAACCTCCTTTAAAATTTTTTGGCCAAGCAATCAATATAATTCATCAATTACTTAACCTGTTTAATTAGTTCCAATCGAAATTATAATAGATTCATAATTTTTTGTCAACAACAAAAATCGATAATATCTGCAGATAGTTCAATTACATGGTTGAATCCATCGAGGAAGCCAAGGTCTGAACGGGTCATCGACAGGGATGCAGGAAGTGGGCTTTATTCCGCTGTACCGAGGGTGCCGACCCGTATTTCGCGACGGGACCAACCGCCTTGGCGATACCAGGGCCACAGGATAAAAAGTTCGGTGACCACTGATATGCTGATCGCCCACCAGATACCATCGATACCCAGGTTGAGCGGCAAGGCCATGATATATGCGGCGGGCAGTTTGATCACAAAATTGGATACCAGGGCGCTGACCATCGGGGGCACCGTATAACCGGAACCCTTGAATACGGCGTCAATAATATGAAAGGGGCCCATCGGTATCATGCATGCGGAGATTATTCTCAGATAACTGACTCCAAGCTGAAAGGCTTCGGGATCTTTGGTAAAGAGCCCCACCACGGCCGGGGCGGCAAAGAAGAAAAGGCAGGTTATGACCGCCTGAACGATCAGGCTAAGCAGCATGGCCTTGCGGATGATTTCCCTGGTGAGGGAGTGCAAATTTGCGCCGAGGCTCTGACCGATCATGGTGGAGGTACCCACCGTCAGGCCCGAAAGAAGAATAAAGGCAAAACCCAGCAGCCGCAGCCCGATGCCGTAGGCGGCTATAGCCGAAGTTCCGAAAAAAGCGACCAGCCACATCAGGATCAGGCCGGTGAGGGGACGGGTGAGGGTTTGGGTGAAGGCCGGCAGTCCGATCTCGATGATTCTCTTGAAATAGGAAAGCTGAAATTTCCATTTCAAAAGCCCTGCTACCCTGAGCCTGCTGGAAGAGATCTTGCCGCTAAGCAAGATATAGAACATCAACAGGAAGCCGACAACCCGGGCCAGCAATGTAGCAAGAGCGGCACCCAGAATGCCCATTTCGGGCGCTCCGGCCAATCCGAAGATCAGGATGGGATCGAGGATGATATTGACGATATTGGTTATCACCAGGATAACCATGGGGGTGCGGGTATCGCCGACTCCTTGCAAGGTAGCACCCATGGCCATGCCGGGATAAGCAAAGAGCATGCTGATGCCGATAACATCGAGGTAAGTTACAGCCATTCCGTGTACTTCCATATCGACCCTGTAAAGGGAAATGAAGGTATTGCCCAGAGCAAGAATCAGTACGGTTACTGCTACCGAGATGAAGGTGGCCAGCCAGAAACTGTGACGCGCTACCACAGCCACGTTGCCAGCATCATCGGCGCCGCGGTAGCGTGCGACCAGAGCGAGGGTCGAGATAGTTATTATATCCGAGAAGGTAAACAACATCCAGAAAAGGCCGTTGGAAAGGGAAAGTGCCGCTACGGCATCCGTGCCCAGGTAACCAACCCAGTACAGATCTACCAGTTCCAGGGTGGTCTGGAACACCATAAAAGTCATAACCGGCCATGACAGACGCCACAGATCCTGGTATATTTTGTCCCGGTCGAGATGAAGTAGTTTTTCCACGTTCGTAGGATCCTTTCACAGGGGAAATTATATCCTAGAAACTGAAGACATTCAAATAATTGTACATAAAGAGTTGGGCCTGAAGAAAAAATGCCACCGGGTAATACCTTCCCCTCTACCCGGTTTTTCCCAAAACAGATACAAACCTGAAAGCGGGAAATGACATTTTTTCCATGATGGAAGGATAAATGATAAACATGGGGGTGGAAGATAAAAAAGGAAACCCTGTGACAGGGTTTCCTTTTTGCACACAAATCATATTCAAAAACAGCTATCTGGCAGAGCCGATGAGGGCCTGCAGTTTCATGGCCAGGGCCATATCACCTTTTACTTTCAGTTTTCCGGCCATGAAAGCGGATGTGGGGTTAAGTTTTCCATCCATCAAATCTGCCAGGACGTCCGTTGACAGGATGATGGTGACGTTGGGGCTGTCATGAACAGCATCTACGATATCCGCTTTGCCTTCCGCCACCACGGCATGGAAAGTTCCGCCGTTGTCACCGGTAAGTTCAAATTGGAATACCGCATCAACACCCTTGATCTTTGCCGGGTCGGCTTCCCCCACTTGTTTCTTGATGTCAACAAGGATTTCTTCATAAGTCATATAGGCAAACCTCCTTTTAGAATATTTACTCAAGCAATCAATCACGGATAATTGATTACTTAAGCAATTAAAATATTTCCCAAAGGCGATTATAATTTAATTACAAAATTTTGTCAATATGGAATATTGGAAATATTCCCATATCGATCATCTTTGAAACCTTTCTATCTTCCCTGGTTTGACAACATAAAGGTTTTTATCTTTTCAGGGATTTTTTCCATTATCAACTGCAAACAATCTTTGTAAATTGAAGGAGCAAAACTGTTCAAATTCAAGTATGCGGCAGCAATTGCCCTGTCTGCTTCATCAAGAGAGTATTTCAAAGCACCGCTTCCGATAACCATTTTTCTGAGAATATTTCTTTTTGAAGACACATCGCCCGAATCTATCATCGTAGCAATAATTTTTCGGTAATGTTTTTTCCTGAGCATGTAAATAAGGGGCAGGGTCACATTCCCTTGTTTGAAGTCGTTGGTTACCGGTTTTCCCAGATCACGGGGGTGAGCTATGAAGTCCAATATATCATCAACGATCTGAAAGGCATGGCCCAGACATTTACCAAAGGAACGGAGATGCCCAAGTTGTTTTTCATCCTTGATACCCACAGCAAGTGCGCCCGCCTCGCAGCAAGCGGCCAGCAGGATGGAAGTCTTTTTAAAATTCCGGGCCCGGTATTCCTTCTCGCTCAGGTTGCAGTCAAAGCATTTTTCAAGCTGTTCGGATTCACCCTGGCACATCAGGGAAACGGCTTTATTCATCAACGTCAGGATATTGGCTTTTTTGTTTTTTTGCAAGAGATGAAATGCTTTGGCCAGGTAGAAATTGCCGACCTGTACTGCCGGTGTTTTACCGAAGACCACATGAACGGCGGGGATTCCCCTGCGGAGAGACGCATTGTCAATGATATCGTCATGGATAAGGGAGGCGGAATGGATAAGTTCCGCGGCGGTTGCCACCTCGATCACCACATCGGACTCATTGAAAACGGGCCTGGTTTCATTTCCGGAAAAAAGCAGGGAAGAAAGAATCACCAGAGCCGGGCGGATCATCTTGCCCGGAACTTGCCGGCTATGGGAGAGGGCCTTTTGCAGTGATGGAACCCTGGAGCACAGGGTAGTGCCAAGCAGGTTCTGCACTTTGTCCAGGCCGGGGACGATGTCAGCCAGCTGGCCAGGCTGGATTGAATTTGTTTCATATCTGAATTTGTTTCTGATGTTCATCATATACCTTATTATTATTTTCCCGGTTGAAATCAATTATACCGGGATGGTTTTCGGAAGCGACTGGCATCGATTCGAGGTTTCAATTCATACCTCCCGTGTACCCCCATCAGGGAAGCTATCAAAATACAATAGATAAAAAAGTGTGTTGAAAATTGCGGGGTTCTTTCTTTTTTCCTGAAGTAGGTTGAAACCGTCTCCCCGGGTTGGGGGTTTGACGTTCATTACCAGGTATTGCTATAATTATCCCGTAGAATGAAGAACATTTGCCTTGGGGGTGAAGGTTATGTCTGGGGTAGTTAAAGACAATGCCAGGGTGCATGCTTTCCGCGATGATGCTCTGGGCGAGATGGATGCCACGGGAGTGGCAGAATGCATTGCGAAAGGTGAAATCAGTGCTGCAGAAGCAGTGGATGCGGCAATCGCCCGCATTGAAAGTATCGATCCACTGCTGAATGTAGTGGCTACAAGGGATTACGAGCGGGCACGGAAAGAGGCTCAGCGGCCGCCGAAGGGGCCTTTCGGCGGTGTGCCCACCATGATAAAGGACGATATCGATGTGGCTGGATTGCCTACCCGGAACGGCTCCGAGGCGCTGCAAAACGTGGCACCTGCCAGGAAACACAGTGCTTTCACCCGCCAGTTGCTGGCTCAGGGCCCTATCATCCTGGGCAAGAGCCGCCTGCCCGAGTTCGGGCTCATACCTTCAGGAGAATTCCAGAACGAACCGGCGGTGCACAATCCCTGGAATCCCGGTTTTTCTTCCGGAGGCTCCTCGGCCGGCTCTGCCGTACTGGTGGCCACGGGGGCTTTACCCCTGGCTCACGGCGAGGACGGCGGTGGTTCCATACGCATTCCTGCCGCCTGCTGTGGTGTGGTGGGCTTGAAAGTAACTCGCAATCGCCTGGTGAATGCCGAGGTCGGGCGCTTCCTGCCCGTGAATATCGTATACGAAGGGGTGCTCACGCGCAGCGTGCGCGACACGGCTTTCTTCCTCGCGGAGGCGGAGCGTTACTACCGCAACACCAAGCTGAAGCCTGTGGGGAAAGTGGAAGGCCCGGGCAAGCGGCGCCTGCGTATCGGTATGATCGTTGATTCCATCACCGAAGAGCCCACGGACAGGGAAACCCGCGCTGCCGTGGAAAAGGCAGCAGAACTGCTGGAGAGTCTCGGCCACCGCGTGGAGCATGCTACCATCCCCCTGGATGAGGAATTCATTTCCGATTTCCTGACCTATTACGGGGGGTTGGCTCTCGGTATCGCAAAGCTGGGGCCTGTACTCTTCGGGCGGGGATTCGATGCCAACCGTCTGAATGATATGTCGAAGAGCCTTGCGAAAATGGGGCTTGCTCGCTTGGGTAAATTACCCGGCGCTGCGCTTCGTCTGCGGCGCTCCCGTGAGAGCTATGCCCACTTTTTTGATGATCATGACGTGGTGATATCACCTACCGTCGGCACTGTGCCACCGCCCCTGGGGTGGTTGAATCCCGGTGTCCCTTACGAGGAACTGATCGTGCGCGTCATCAATTTCATGAATTTCACTCCGCCCAACAATGCTTCGGGTTCGCCGGCCATCTCGCTGCCCCTGGGGCATTCGGCAGGCGATCTGCCTATCGGTATCCAGCTGGCGGCCAGGGAGGGCGACGAACGTACTTTGCTTGAACTTGCCTTCGAGCTCGAGGCGGCACAGCCCTGGCGTCGTATCCAGGACCGGGAATAACAATTTCGCCCTTGCCGATGCCGGGGGCTGTATAAATTCCTGTACATACTCCCGGAGTGCCTGAAAAAACAGGCCTGTTTCCGGTGAAGCTACAGGTTTTACCGGTACGCCCGCGGTCCCGGCCGGGGTAAATTCACAAGCATAAACTGCAATCTTCTCATCGGTTTCTTCAAGCTTTTCGGGGACATGAAGCGATTTATGGATGGCATGCCAGAATTTGCCCAACAGAAAATGGTCGTATTTTTGCAGGGTTTGGGTCAGTTTTGTTGAACTATATCATGTAGCGGGGAAAAAAGGGATTGTTTTGCGTCGCAAATTTATTTTTGAATAAAGAACAATAGAAGCGTATACCGGTTGATACCGCAGGAACCAATTCGAGTGACATCCCGGGCACGTTGTCATTTTCAAACCCCCCGTTGAAAGGCGAGGGCTGTTTTTCAGTAGATCTGACTATCAAAGGCAAGGATCATCGTACTTCTATTTTTTCTCTGTCGGAAGAGCCAACCGGTATAATGCTTTTACTTGATCACATCAAGGCGCAGGGTCCTTAAAATATGTGGAGTGATCGGTATGGCTGTTTGGAGTGAATTGCTGAAAGAAAGTGTGGCCAGTGTGGAAGAATTGGAAAAGGAATTTCATCTTCCGCCTGAACAGAAAGAAAGGTTGATGTTGGTCTGTGCACGGCATCCCATGCGGGTGACAAGATATTACCTGGACCTGATCGATTGGTCGGACGAGGGCGATCCTGTTAGAAAACTATGTATTCCCGATGAACAGGAACTGAATGAAGCGGGGGAATACGACACCAGCGGAGAAAGTTACAACACCAAAATACCCGGGTTGCAACACAAGTACGGGCCCACGGCGTTGGTATTGTCCACAAATATTTGTTACGCCTATTGCCGCCATTGTTTCCGCAAAAGAATGGTGGGATATTCGGAAGATGAGATTAACAGAAGAATGGAAGATGCGGTTGAGTATATCCGCGAACATGAAGAAATAAAAAACGTACTCATTTCCGGCGGCGATCCCTTTACCTTGAGTAACGAGGTTATTGAAGATTATCTGCGTCGTCTGGGTGCTATTGAACATTTGAAATTCATCCGATTTGGTTCCAGGGTTCCCGTGGTTTTTCCCCAGCGCATATACCTCGATCAAGAATTTCTGACCATTCTCAAGAATTACGGCCAGACCAGGGAAATAGTAGTTGTCACCCAGTTCAATCACCCCCGGGAATTGACGGAAGAAGCGAAAAGGGCTATTTCTGCACTGAAACAAAGTGGCAGTACCCTCAGAAATCAAGGGGTATTGCTGCAAGGTGTCAATGACGATCCGGATACACTGGTGGAACTTCTGGATGGCCTGGTGGCTTGCGGTGTGCATCCCTATTACATTTTTCAATGCCGACCCGTCAAACATTGCAAACACTTCCAGGTGCCCCTGGCCAGAGGAATTGAAATATTGACACGGGCTCGTAAAAGACTGAATGGTATCGCCAAAGGTTTCCGTTACGCGATGGCCCATGTGGAAGGCAAGATCGAGGTGGTGGGCAAAACCGACACACAATTTGTATTCAGGCGTCATCAGAGCAAGAACGTGGATGAATCTGATGCGCTGTTCCTGCGGCCCATTGATGACGAGGCCAACTGGCTTGATGCTGACCTGCAGCCCATGAAATAAGGGTTGGGGATGCCGGCCTGGAACGGGAACAAACAGGCGGAAGGATTTGCGCTTTCCGGTGAAGAGCCGGACGGTGCCGGGGGTGCTCTTTCCAGCGAATGCCGGATTGGCATTGGCTGTTTTTCCGGTGTGAGACAATTGACAATGCCATTGGCAGGCAGCATGACAAGGATCGATGTATACCTTGAAAGCTGATTCCGAACTACAAACGGCAGGCAGTGCACGTTCACTGTCTGCCGCTTATTTTTATCCGGAGATGGCACAGAAGTTACACCCGGTGATACGGCGATGAATGCAGGGGGAATATGCCGTTACTACAGGGAGGCTTCGGTTTTCACCAGAGAAACTACCAACGATTGGATAGACAAAAAAGTGAATTGAAACTTGCGAGGTTCTCCCATTTTTGCTCATGATTGGTTCACGCCATCATGTTCATTTTCGCCTATTGGTAACTGGCATGTATTGAGATATAATAAAGGTTGACAGACGGAAAAACATCTTGACATTCTTTGAACTGCAGCCCGCCCGAAATAAATCATACATGAATCAAGCCTGGCAGACAGCATGACACTTTCCATGTATGATGACGGGGCAAACAAATTGGATCAATACAGTGAAACGGCTGCGAAAAAAAGAAGAACATACCCGTACAAGCATGGTACAAATTTCATCAACAGGAGAGAGAACAACGATGGAAGACACGCTGGGTGAATTGCTAAATCTGATCAGAGGGATAGTGGCCGGCGTCTATGATGATATTCAGGAATGCAATGATTTGCTCGAGAAGGTTGATCTTTCCCTGAACAAGGATGGCATCGATCCCTACGGTGTGTCGCGCAATTACCTTAAAATGCTGTACCCCGCCATGAAATGGCTGTACAGGCACTATTTCAGGGTCAAGGCCATTGGCATAGAAAATGTTCCCGACGAGGGGCCCGTGATGCTGGTGGGGAATCATTCGGGGGGTATCCCCGTGGATGGGGCGATGACCGTGATGTCCATGATCGTTGACCATGATCCGCCGCGTTATCCCGTAGGTATGGTCGATAGGTTTGCCCAGAAGATGCCCATTGTTTCACCGCTGCTCATACGTTTGGGCCAGGTTACAGGAGTTCGTGAGCAGGCAGAACGCCTGTTGAACGAAGGCCGGGTATTGTTGATTTTCCCCGAAGGTATCCGCGGCATAGGCAAATTGTACAAAGACCGTTACAATCTGGTGAATTTCACCAGCGGCTTCATGCGCCTTGCCCTGAAAACCGGAGCCCCGGTGGTACCCTTTGCCTTTATCGGCGGGGAAGAAGCGATTCCCACCATAATGCATGCCAGGAAACTGGGGAATTTGCTGGGAGCACCCTATTTTCCCATCACGCCTTATATACTCCCTCTTCCCTTACCCGTGCCTTGCCAGATATATTTCGGGGAGCCCATGTATTTCGAGGGGGTAGGGGACAATGAAGACATTGAAAAAAAAGTGGAATCGGTAAAAGAAAGGGTCGAGGATTTGATTGCAACGGGGCTAAAGAACAGGGTGGAGGAGATGGAACAACCATGAAAGCGCTGATTGTCGGGATTTCCACGGCCGTGGGCCGCAGGCTTGCGGAAAAAATGTTGAACCAGGGTTATGATGTTCTTGGCCTGGATGTCCGGTCCTGGCCAGACGTTCCGGAAGGGATAGAAATCACCCGTGCCGATATACGCAGAAGGTCGGCGGAAGAAGTATTCCGTACCGGTCGTCCGGATACTGTAATATACATTGCCTCGGCAGCCAGATCCTCCCAGGATTATGACCGGAGATACAGGGTCAATCTGGAAAGCACCCGGGCTGTTTTTGAATACAGCAACAATTACAATGCGAAGCAGGTTGTTTTTGTCAGCAATCATATGGTTTATGGTGCTGCACCCGATACATCCATGTACTGTAGCGAGGATGACCCTCCCTTCGGTGGACTTACCTTTCCCAGATTGAATGATCTTTTTATGGCCGATCTTTATGCTTCGCAAGCTTTGTGGCGTTATCCGGACCTCGATATCATTCTGCTGCGTATGGTATATACGCTTGGCCCCTCACGAAGGGGGGTATTATCGCGATTTTTGAAGGGGCCGGGTGTGCCGACCGTACTGGGTTTCGATCCGCTGTTCCAGTTCATGCATGAGGATGACCACACCCGCGCTATCATGACAGCCATGGAGGCAGAACTGCACGGGGTTTACAACATAGCGGGGCCACAACCGCTACCCCTTTCGGCCCTGATTGACAGGGCCGGAAAAATAGCAATACCCATTCCCCAGAGGTGGTATCCCTCGTTCCTGGAACGCTTTGGATATTCCAGGATATTTGCCAATTCAATCAATCATATCAAATATTCGGTCATCATCGACGACAAGAAATTCAGGCAGGCAACCGGGTTCATGCATCAACATGACGAGAACCAGACCTTGAAAGCCTTTCGTTACGGGGTTTGATCAGCATCTTGTATCAAGATGTCGCAATATGCGCTTGCCCGGGAAATAATCCTCGGTTCGTCAGAGGGTAAAATGCCGCAGCCGGGGCATTCGATCCCGGCAAGGTTCTTGAATATACAGATGGGAAATATTTGACTCAAAAAAAGAAATAGGGTAAATTTTGATTCCTGCAACGAAAAAACTGCGGTCAGCCAGTCTCTTTCTGCCGGGCGGCAAATTTTGCTCCGCTTTGGACATGAATGAGCGTGTCGGGGGAAGGAATTGCGGTTCCACGATGAGGGCATCATTTCCCTTCAACCCTGATTTGCATGTTGAAGCAAACCCCCAATTTTCAAAGAGATCTGGAAATGGAAATTTCAAGCCCTGGCATCAATCTTGTAACGGCTACGACGCGCAGCGGTGTTTCTTTCAAGCATGGTGTTGGAAGCTTCGATGTTTTCTCTGGTTCTTGTGATCAAGCCCTGTCTTGGGTCCATCTTCAGATCGACCATCCATATGAACTCCCTGGGAAACATGATTATCGACACTATCTTTCACCTCACCACAGTTATGTACATGATCAACTATGCCTGATAAACTGGCTGATAATATAATAACATAATTTGTAAAGCTTTGAAACAGCAAAAATTAAAATTCAATTTCGGGCTTGCGATGCAGCTGCATGGTACATTATTATAAAAAAAGCAGCTGTTTCGTAAAAAACAAACAAGGTTTCGGGAGATATGTGATGGAAATAATAAAACTGGTGGATATAGAGGGTATAAAAATTGGACATGCCCAGGATGTGGAAGCAGCTACAGGTTGCACTGTTATTCTCTGCGAAAAGGGTGGGTGTGGTGGGGTCGATGTCCGGGGGGGATCCCCGGGTACGAGGGAGACCGATCTTCTGAATCCCATGAATCTGGTTGGCGAGACACATGGCATTCTGCTTGCTGGCGGCAGTGCCTTTGGCCTTGATGCTTCCGCGGGGGTGATGAGCTATCTTGAGGAACGAAATTGTGGATATAATGTGGGTGTGACCACGGTTCCCATCGTGGTTGGTGCCGTGCTTTTTGATCTGCATATCGGCGACTTCCGTATCAGGCCGGGGAAAGAAATGGGGTACCAGGCATGCAAGAATGCATCGGACAATGAATGCCGGGAAGGCAATGTTGGGGCGGGGACAGGTGCCACGGTCGGCAAATTTTTGGGAATGAAACAGGCCATGAAGGGTGGGATCGGAACCTGTTGTTTCAGGGCGGGTGAACTCGATGTGGGAGCGATCATGGCTGTCAATTGCCTGGGGGATGTTGTTGATCCTGCCACGGGCAAGATTGTAGCCGGTGCCCTTGATGATGACGGGTTAACTTTTGCTGACACCGAGCGGATGTTTGTTGAATTGTGTGATCGTGGACCTCGAATGGCGAATGGAAACACCATTATCGGTGCGGTAATCACCAATGCCAACCTTTCCAAATCGGGGGCCAACAGGTTGGCGATGGTGGCGCAAAATGGTATTGGGCGCGTGGTCCGCCCGGCGCATACACTGTACGATGGCGATACCATCTTTGCCCTGTCTACCTGTAAGATCGATGCGAATCCCGATACCGTGGGCTTGCTGGCGGTTCGTGCCGTGGAAATATCAATTTTACGAGCGGTACGTTCTGCAACATCCCTTTGCAACATAAAATCTGTTTCGGACCTCTGCAAGTAACTCCAGAAACAATACGCACAAAGTCTTCATAAAACCCTTACAGACAGCGGTAAAAGAAAGAATTAAAACCTAAAATCAGTCATAACCTGCTGAAATCACAAATAGGTTATTAAATAATAATATATTTTATTAAAAAGAAGGAAATTATGGCAATATGTAGAATTATCGAATATACACAATTGTCAGAAAATATATAATATTCGGAAACAGGGAGGGTTGTCTTTTACATTTCCTGTCCAGGAGACAGGAAAAATTGAACCGTATGTTTTGCACTATCGAGATTCATTCATAACATATTTATCAATGGGGGAGGGACCAGATGAGTGCCCAAGAAACGATGTTGTTTCCAATAGAAAAGGCCGAAGACGCTGACCTTTCTCTGGCCAGAAGCCTTGAGAAGTGGGCAAATGCGGAGGTTATGGGCAAGAGGTTGGAACTGAAAGAAAACGTAGAAAAGCTGTTGAGGCCGGCGATGAAAAAACTGTATCTGGATATAGAAATGCAGAAAATGGTATGGGAAGAAAAATACGGTGGCGCTGGACATAACAGTTCGCAAATCGCCCCTACGCTTGCCCTGTCGTTGGAAAAAATAGGCAGTGCGGACACCGGTATAGGGTTCGTTACCGCTTCTACTTTTGCCATTTACAGTACTTTTGCTTTTCAATCAACATTGAATGATCCACTCTGCAAGAAACTTGCGTCTTCATGTTGTCAGGGCGATCGGGTAGTTTTGGGATCCCTGATACTTCCGGCTTACGGGAGGGAAGAAAAAGAGCAAACACCTTTCAATTTCCGGGGCAGGTGCTTGCAGGCTTCCGCCCGAAAGGAGGGGGACCGATGGATAATTTCTGGCAATGGAATGAGGCCTCTCAACTCGGGAGCGGATGCCCATATTTTTGGAATACTGTGTGCGGTGGAGGGAGAGGGAGGGGAGAAACCGGCATTTTTTATTGTCCCGGCTGATTGCAAGGGGATCAAAAGGGGCCAACCATTTTTGAAGACTGGCCTGGCGGCAAGCGTGAATGCTGATATAGATTTTGAAGATGTTGAGGTGGAAACGGATAACCTCGTTTTTCGTGGTGAAGCCCCCTATTTAAAGATGCTTTCCTGGCTTTATATGGGGGCGGGGGCGGTTACGGTGGGATCTCTACTGTCTGCTTTCGAGATTATAAGAGAATGGGGGGACACACGGGTGATCAAAGGGCGGGGCTGCATATTCAAGGAAAACCCCTTGACAGCTTCCCTCATGGCTGAAATAGGTCACCAGATATTGTTAAGCCGCCTCCTGGTTCATCAACTGGCAAATTTGCTTGCCCAACCGGATGATACTCGTTACACCACGGACGAAAGCTTGTTTGCAACCGCGCTTGGTATTTTTGCCCATGTCAGCAGCTCTGCAGAGAAATCCATCAACAACATCATGGAATTGATGGGCTCTGCAGGATATGCTACCGAGTGGAACCTTGAACGTTACTGGCGGGATGTAAAGACCATGCAGGTGTATCTTGGCAACTGGGAATTACTGAAGATGGATCTGGCCCGCTACTTTTACAACTGCAAAACTTTATAAGAGGGAGAGATCAAAGATGAATCTCACTGACATTTTTACCAGGCCGCTCGAGTACCTTTCCCCCCTTGATGAGCTGCTGGGGAAGGTTGTCAGGGATTGGGCGGAAAATGAAGTGATCCCCTATCGGCGTAAATTCGATGAGGATTGGGAGGAGCATAAAATAATAGGACCCGCATTTGATCGGCTGATGGGTGTGCTGGGTGTACAACGGGTATTGTTCCCGGAAGATCTGGGGGGATGGGGTTTGGGACATTCCCAGTATACTGCAACTGCCTCTTACCGCTTGTTTGAAGAGGTGGCCCGTGCAGATTCTGCCATGGCGGTGGCCCTTGGTGTAGTGTACTGGCCGTTGACCATGATCTGCAATGAACCCCATGTAAACCGTCGGCTTTGCGAGGAATTTGCACCTCTGTTCTGTGAAACCGACAAAGCTGTTTTTGCTGCCAATGCCATGACTGAACCGCAAGGGGGCGCTGATATAGAAAACATGGACATAATCAAGGGCAGCACCATCGAGACTTCAGCCGTGCTGGAAGGTGATGAATGGGTTATCAACGGGCACAAGTTATGGCCAACCAACAGCGGGGGTATAGCAAATCTGTTCGGGGTGGTCTGCAGTACCAATACCGGATCAACCGACCTGAAGGATTTTGCTTTTATCTTCGTGCCGGCTGACACCCCGGGGGTTACCCAGGGGGGGCCTTACCAGAAGGCAGGTATGGCCGCCGATATGAACGGGGACATCTGGTTCGAGGATGTCCGTGTTCCGGCTTATTACCGGGCTTGTGGGCCGGGAGATGATTACCTTTATTTTAAAGAAGTTATCTCTTTCGGAAACATGGGCAGCATTTCATTTGTCAGTGGTGCCATGATGAATGTTTACGAAAGACTGTATGAATTCTCCAATTCGCATTATTTCAAAGGGCTGCCCCTGAAAGAGCATGATGCTATCGCCGGTGTTCTGGCGGACATAGCCAGGGATATAGAAATTATCAGGATCATTGGATATCAATATGCCCGCATGCTTGATCGTCCCGATCTGTACGGGGCACGCTGGGATGATGAAGTAGTAGCCAAGGGGCGTGCCTACAAATATTTTGCCTGTGATCGTGCCATGGAGAGTGTAGGCAAGGCCATGAATCTGATGGAATCGTATGGAAGTGATCGTAACTGGGATATCGAAAAGCACTGGAGGGACCTGAAGATTGTCCAGCTATGGATGGGGGGGAAACAGCTCTGCCAGATGGAAACGGCGCGGCTGTTTTTCAACAGTAAAACACTTTGAAGACAAAGGTTGGTAATCTGGATGAAAGATGCTGATGAAAAAAAATTACAATCAGGCTTGATCGAAGCTTTGAACAGGGTATTGGAGGAGTTGTTAAAAACACCGCGCTTCAAGGCGGCGTTGAAAATCATCATCAATTCCATCGACACGGGTTCAGTCCCCCGGCTGGTGCGAACCTTGATGTGGGAAGATACGGAGTTATCCATGTCAGTTCTGGGGACAGTTCCGGATCTGGTCAACATCGCCATTCTGGGCAGCAAGGAGATAATGGAGCAGCTGGGGAAATATCCGCCATTGCTGCTGGACAGGTTTTTGTCCGGGCTGCTGGAACGTATTGATGGCCAGACTTTGGGTCTGGCCATGGATTCAACTTTCGAGTTGGTACGCAATGTTTGCAGCCTTCCTGATGGGTTGCTGAAAAGATCAGTTTCGGCTCTTTTTTCCCGGGTAGGTGGAGAGATGGGGCGAAAAGGCGAAAGTGCCATATTTTTTTTATTCAACCTGGTCGAACCTTTTCTATACGAGCAGATACATTTTCTGGGCAAAGAAGCCAAAAAAAAGGATTCCGAAACTCGCAAACTTGTGGATGGGCTCTCGTCGATGATCGAAGCATCCTTGAAGAAAAACCCGGATTTTGTGGAACATGTATGCAAGCCATTGGTAGAAGCTTTCCGCCATGCGGTGGACAATTGACAATAAATTGATGTAAGGGAAAGGAGGAGACATGTTTATGGAAGAAAAAAGGTTCAAACCGGGAAAAACCGGTGAAATAAGTGCTGGCCCCCGGATAATGAGACAATTGCTCCGGACGCCCATGTTCAAGGATCTGGCTGCATTGTCTGTTGATGCAAAGGATCCGGAATCGGCACGGGAATTGGCCAGAACCCTTCTCTGGGAAGACGCTGCCTTTTCATTCGGCATGCTGGGAGGACTGCCCCAGGACATAAATATTTTACTTGCTTTTCTGGATGAAATAGGGATTCAATTGCACCATGTTCCGCCCGAGTTGCTGCAACAATTTGTTACCGAGATGGCGGCGAAAATTGACAGGGAGGCGCTGAAGGCCCTTCCCGAGACCTATGCGCCGCTGTTGAAAACTTTGATCTGGGAGGATGCGGAAAGAAGGCAAAATATAAAAACGGGTGGTTTCGAGGCACTGAATGCCTTGATGTACATGCTGGCCGATTTTTTGAACGCTGCCTCCATGAGACGGGAAGAAATGCAAGAATTGTCTCCGGAAGGTTTTCATCCAGACCCGCAGGCCCTTGCTGCGGGTATCACGTCTCTGTTCAGATGGATGGGGGCGGCGGCGGGCAAGGATGAGGCAAGTATCTCCGCCTGGCAGGAAAAAACGACCGATGTATTGCAGGAAACCATGCAGACGATGGATTTCGGGGTCATCCGTGACACCTTGACCCGGCGGGCAAAGACAAATTATCCGGTTATTGAAAGCGCCATAGGAACCATCGTTACCGATCCTGTCATCTTTGCCAATGTTTTAACCGCCTTGCCACCCGTCATCAATAACCTCCTGAAAGGGATCGCTCACGGTATTGCGGAGATCGATTTCCCCCCGGAGATCCTCGCCAGTGCCATTTTCAATTTGATCGACAATCTTGAGGTCAAGGAAATCGGGAAACTGGTGAATGGTCTTTCACGTTTTATCAACGGCTTGCATGAAGGTAGCTCGGTACTGGGCGGGGATGAACCACGTTTCCGGGCAGTCTTTCAAAACCTTGTACAGGAAATTGTCAGAGAAATTGATGAGACGCAGATCATGGATGCATTTACAGCCCTGTCCGAGGATCTGGAAATCATGATCCCGGTTATTACCGATGCAATACTGGAAAGGCCGGAACTGCTGCAGAAAGGTGCTCCGGTTCTGATTTCCGCTTTCAATGCGCTGATGCAGGGATCCGGTTATCTGGTCGCCAAGCTGGGGCAATTACCCGAAGATTTTTACCAACAGATCTATCTGGAATGGACGAAAAACCTGGATTTCAAGGAAACGGGACTGCTGGTTACCGCTGTTATACGCCTTGTAAATCAGGTGCTTGTACCACATCCTGACATTATCGAAAAAACTTTATCATCTGTTTACCGGACGGTGGACAAGAAGGAACTTGGAACCCTTGCCCAGACAATGGTAGCCCAATCTGTTGCCTTTCTGGAGAAAGAAAGCATCTGGGATCTATTGTCGCCCGAAGAAGCGGGCAAGATGGTCAATTCTATACTGAGGGCTTACAACCGAAATCCCAGAATGTACACGGAAAATTCACAAGAAGCGCTGGCGATATTCGCGGCACAGATCGACCAGCAAGAGGTATCGGATGCCATATTGAACACCTCCAACCAGATATCCGTTGCTCTTTCTGCAAACCCGCCGTTGTCCAAATCAATCATGAAATCCCTGTATGCACTGGTACGCGGGTTGATCAAAGGAACGTTGCGCAAAAACAGCGGCAAAAAAGTGAAAGGAGGTACAGTGTCTGGTGGACATTCTACATGAGTTGGTAACGGTAATCGAGAATAGCCGGATAAAAAAAGCGCGGGAAGAAGGCCGGAAAATTGTCGGTTATACCTGCCTGGCCACCCCCCGTGAAATTCTGGATGCAGCCGGAATCATCCCCTATCGCATCAAGGCCCTGGCAAGTGGCGAGACGGATATGGCCGATGCATATCTTTCACGGTTCAACTGTGGCTTCTGCCGTGCTTGCCTGCAGCTTGGAATGGATGGCACATACGAATTCCTGGATGGAATCATCGAAACCAACGGTTGCGATCATTTGCGTGGCATGTTCGAAAACTGGCAGCATGTATCGCCACGGGAATTTTTTTATTACTTGCGCGTCCCGCATCAGAAAGATGAAGATTCGCTGGAGTGGCTTACCGGCGAGTTGGAACTTCTTGTTGTTGCGCTGCAAGATCATTTCAACGTTGCCATCGGTGAGCAAGAGATCATGTCAGCCATCGAACAGCAAGACAGAATCGCGGACAAAATGCGCAAAATCTACATGAGCCGCTGGAACAGCGAGGTGAAGATTCCGGGCAGTGAGGTGATGTCTTTGTCGGTGGCGGAAGGATCACTGCCGGCAGATGAATTTGAACAGTTGATCGATGATTTCATGGAAAAACTACCTCATCGCAAACCGCTTGAATGCCGTGCCCGCCTTTTTATGGGGGGTGCTGCTACCGATGAAATTGGTCTTATTTCTGAACTTGAGGATCTGGGGGGGATCATGGTTGCCGATTCGTTCTGTTTCGGGACCCGTCTCTTTCGCCGGGAGGCTGTTTCCGATGTTCCCCTGAGAAGGTTGGCTGAAACATATCTTCTGAATCTGCTCTGTCCCCGCATGTTTCTCGATTTTTATGCACGTGAGAATTACATCATGGAGATGATCGAAAAATCTCGATCCGAGGGGGCTATCCTGTTTCACAATAAATTCTGTGATCTGCACGGTATAGAAAATGTCAAGCTGCGCCTTGATCTGGAAAAAAAGGGCATTCCGGTGTTGATTCTGGAGAAGGAATATGGTGCCACCGCCGATATCGGGCGGCTAAAAACCAGGGTCCAGGCTTTCCTGGAAAGGATAGAGAGGTGATTTCATGGAAAACAAAACGGGCGCGGTAAAGAAGGGATTGTATGATCGGGTCTATTCTCTGTTCAGTCTGTTGCAGAGACTGCCACCGAAAATAAGTGCCGAGGAACTCGAAGGGCTGGCCGGGGTTATTCCGGATGATAGCGCCAATTCGTTGAAAAGTCTTTTCAAACCATCCATCCAGGATGCAACATACGAATTCGTACGCATGCTGGGAACGGCCCTTGAAGAAACAAAAAGGGCCAGAGAGGAGGGGAAAAAAGTTGTTCTGGCCCCTTTCAATTTCCCTCCGGAGATCATCCATGCATTTGATAACCTGGTTCCCATTACTACGGAAGTTCTGACCACCATGGGGGTGGTTACTCTGGAAGGCCAGGGAGAAAGGTACTGGGATTATGCCATGGGGCTGGGGCTTCCCGACCATCTCTGTTCAGCCAACACCATCGACCTGGGATCAACGCTTACCGGCTTGGATTTTAAACCCGATGCCATTATTTCCGGCTGTGTGGGAACTTGTGATGTTAACGCCAAGACGCATGAGTTTGTTTCCTTGCTGGTGGGATTGCCCCAGATCCCGCTGGAAAAGGCACCGGACAACACCAAGAGGGGTTTCGAGTTTTTCAAGAACAATTATTACAAGATGATCAGACATCTGGAAGAACTGGCGGGGGAGGAACTGACGGAAGAAAAAGTGCGTCGGGTGGCGGAAAAGGTTAACCGCTGCACGGAACTCTATGATGACATCTGGGAACTGAAAAAAGAGGTCCCTTGCCCTGTTCCGGGTGTTTTTTCATTGTTTGTTTGTGCCACAAGGTTTGCCATGTGGGGGCGTGACGAAGGAATCCGGGTGCTCGAAAAATGTGTGGAGGTGGCACGGCGCAACCTGGCTGACGAAGAGTACAGGGCCCGTGGTGAAATAGCGCGGGTGGTGTGGGTCTATCTGAGCTATTACTATGATTTTCTGAACTTTTATGACTGGATGGAAGAGATGAGGATAAGCAACATGGGGGACGCCCTTCAGTTAGCTTTCCCGGAAACGCTTGACCTTACATCAAAGGAAACCATGTTGGAGGGTATGATAGAAAGTGCCTGGAACAATGTCATGACCAGGCAGATGGGTGGAGTATCCATGTCCGCAAAATGGGCCGATGATATCGTGTACGTGGTCAACGAATGGGGATTGGATGGATGTATCTACTGCGGGCATCATTCCTGCAAGCAGACCTGGAGTGTTTTTTCCTTGACCCGTAACGAGGTGCTCAAGAGAACGGGTGTTCCCACCCTCGGATTGCATGGTGACTCATGGATCAGGACGATGACTCCTATCGGTGCCATCCAGGAGGAAATCGAGCAGTTCATCAACAACGTGGTTCTGTCCAAGCGCCGTCGCCGGAGGGTCGCACGTTGATTGGATGAGAGGGTAGGGTGGAGGGGTGGTAAATCAAAGCATCGAAAAAGATACGGAGGGTGAGAAAATGTTGTTTGGAGGAATAGATGTCGGTTCATTGACGGCACAGGCCGTTGTTATCACCAACAATTCTATCTACAGTTACCATAGTATAAAGGTAAAACCGAACCCGGTAGATTCCGCTTCCTCGGCAATGGAAGAAGCTCTCAAGAAAAAAGGGTTGACCTACAAGGACCTGGCCATGTGCGTGAGTACCGGGTACGGACGGGAACAGATCCAGAAGGAGGGCCTTGCCGGGGATAACATCAGTGAAATATCTTGCCATGGGAAAGGAGCCCAGTGGATTCTGCCTTCAGTGAGGACAATCATTGATATAGGGGGCCAGGATGCCAAGGTGATCAAGGTGGACGATAAAGGTGAGCTGGTCAATTTTGTCATGAACGACAAGTGTGCCGCCGGAACGGGACGCTTTCTCGAAGTCATGAGCAAAACCCTGGGTATCGGCATCGAGGAACTCGGGCCATTGTCATTCAAGGCAAAAGAGGTCATAGAGATGAGCAACAGGTGCAGTATTTTTTGTGAAACCGAAGTTCATCATTATCTGCAGCGGGGGGCTGACATGGCAGATGTTGCTGCCGGTATCAACAAGACCATGGCCGGAAGGGTGATGGCCCTGGTACGCAGAGTGGGAGTGGAAAAGGACATTACCATAACCGGCGGGGTAGCCAAAAACCCGGCTGTCTGCAAGGAATTGGAAAAAATGATGAATGTGCGATTGTTACCGTACAATATTGACTCACAAATTGTGGGAGCTCTGGGGGCCGCTTTGCATGCAAGGAAAATCAGGGAGGAGAAAGCCGGATGATTACACTGGGTATGGACGTCGGCAGTCTTTTTACCAAGGCAGTTCTGATGAAAGATGGCGAAATAATCGCCAGCACAATCAGGGAGACGACCGGCAACATCGCCGGAGAAATTGATTCAATTATTGATGAGGTGGCCGGGAAAGCAAATATAACACGTAAGGATATAAATATATGCGTCAGTTCCGGGCAAGGGGAAGATCTGGTAAAAGATGCGGATTTTATGGAAGACGATGTGGCCTGTATTGCCGTGGCAAGCAGGCACCTGCTTCCCGAAACGGAACTGACCATAGATATCGGGGGGCAGAACATAAGCACCATTCTTACCGATCCCGATGGTGATATCTTGAACTTCATGCGCAACGACAAATGTGCTTCGGGATCGGGGCGTTTTGTAGAGGTGATAAGCTCTGCGTTGAGGGTAAATATGGATGACCTTGACAGCACCATCGGCGAGGCAACGAAGAGGATATCGGTCAGTACACAGTGTGCAGTTTTTGCCGAAAGCGAAATCATCTCTTATGTTAACCAGGGAGAGGCCGTACCCAACATACTGGCTGGCGTATGCGATGCCATGGCCAGAATAATAGTTTCCCAGGCAATGCGTGTCGGCCCTGTAGATAGTTTTACCGTCACGGGGGGGGTGGCCCGGGTAAACAGTATAATCCGTGTTCTGGAGGAACGCCTCAAAGGGAAATATCAATCCTTTCCGATCGATCCACAACTGGCCGTTGCTTATGGAGCTGCGCTTATAGGGCAGAGTGAGGGAGAAGATGCTGTTTGACGAGCCGTTCAAAAATCTGACCGATTACCTCGCCGATGCCCGTTTGCGGGGTGTCCTCACTGAAAATGAGTTTAACATTTTTTCGGCCTGGCCCGAGAAAAGGTCTCTCGTTCTGCAAGAAGACATGGCCGTGGAACTTGGCAGTGCAAATCATTCGCTATTTCTGATCATGTGGACCACCCGTGCCGAAATGGTCAAGCCCAATCGGATATCTCTCGTCGGTCAAGATCTGACGGAAACGGAGGCGCCAGATAGACTTCCTTTTGCCCAGATCGTTCTGGTTCACGGACATTTTTCAGATGACTACGACACCTACAAGGATATCAGGGATGTAGTGTTCGATGTTAAACCGGAAGGGATTTCGATCAGGATCAGGCCCGACAGGCAGAAAATCTGGTGCCGGGTCAGCAGTGATGCCTTGAAAAAAGGTTTCAGCCTGGTCCGCTACGGTTCCACCCTTATAAAAAAAATAGTTCGCAACAAAAACATCAAGGGTTGCGAGGTCATCTTTATAACGGAATCGACCGGGGCTCTCAAGGGACTTTCATCCACTTCCGAGCGTGTTCGGGATACCCTGGAGGCGCTTATCAGGATGTACGAAGAAATGAATTTTGATTGCGATAGCTGCGAATACATTGATGTTTGCAGCGAAGTGGCAGGTTTGAGAGAGATACGGGACCGCCTGCGGAAAGAGAGGGGACTGAGTTGAAAAAGGTTATTTCTATCTGTGGAAAAGGTGGCGTGGGAAAGACAACCGTCGCTGCACTTCTATCCAGGTTGATCGTGGAGCAGGAAAAGCAACGCGGGTTGGTGATCGATGCCGATCCCAGTGCAGGGTTATCAATGGCTCTCTCCCTGCCTGTCAAGAAAACGGTAAACGATTTGCGTGAATCCATAATTGCCGCTGCCCGGGAACACAGTGCCGACAAATTGAATCTGGCCGCTTCCATCGACTTTCAACTTCTGGAGTCCCTTTCGGAATACAAAAACCTTGCCTTCCTGGCAGTAGGAAGGCCCGAGGAAGAGGGGTGCTACTGCCAGATCAATTCATTCCTGCGCGAATCCATTCAGATGCTGGCCTCACAATTTGATTTCACCATCATTGATGCGGAGGCCGGTGTTGAACAGGTAAATCGCCGTGTGATGGAAGATGTGAATTTTTTACTTCTGGTTTCCGACCTGTCTGCCAAGGGATTGAACGTGGCCGAAACTATTGAAAAAGTTGCGGCACGGGCTATCGGTGAGCACAAGGCAGGGCTGCTGATCAACCGGGCCAAAAACGAGGAAGAAGTCATGAATGCTCAAAGATCCACCAGTCTTCCCGTCATCGGCTGGCTTCCTGAAGATGGCATGGTCAGGGACTACGATATCAACGGAAAATCCTTTCTGGATCTGCCGACCACACCCGCTTTGCAGGCTGTCGAGACCTTGATGCAAAAACTGTGAGGCGCGTAACAAAAATCTGTCAACAATAAAAGGTATTCCTTCCGTGATTCAGAATATAAATATAGGATAAAGTATCTACCTGTACATTCTGCAAGGGAGGTTGTTGAAGACAATGTCAAATCCGCGGAAAATTCGAGTAGTCAAGGTGTCCGGTACCCCCTATCAACGTTCTTTCCAGCATGCTCAGGAACTGGGGCGCGAGGCTCTTGCGGGAAGCATGGACTTCTACCGTAATTTCTGGGATATCCAGATTGCACACATGGTTCCCGGAATGCCCAAAATAATACAGCGCACCCTGGTTTCCTTGATCAATAAACTGGTTGTAAGGCCCGGTACTATTGATCGGCGGCTTCCGCTACGTGATCGGGAGTTGCTCAAAGGTTATTCCGAAGGCATCGATCACGCCGTAAGCTACGAGGATTTGAAACGCGCCGCTGCGGCTCCCGATGCCTACAACTACTGCCTGGGCTGGCTTTTCAGAACCCTCGGTGCCAGATTACCGGCACCGCCGCCCATACCGGGGAACGGGCTCGGTTGTTCAAGCCTTGTCGCCTGGGGGAAAGCCACGGCAGATGGGGGTATGATCTTTGGTCGCAATCTGGACTTTTTTACAGGCGACAAATGGATAGATCAGGCCGTTGTCCTTGTTGCCGAACCCGGGCCGGGGGAGATACCCTTTACCTCGATCACCAGTGCCGGCATCCCCATTGAAGGTATTACGGCTTTCAATGCCGAGGGGCTGACCGTATCCACCCATCAGAATTTCAGCAAATCCATCAACACCAGGGGACGCAGTATCATTTCTCTTACCAACGAGATCGCCGTCTGCGCACGAAGTATTTCCGATGCCATCAAGATAATAAGCAGTAGCCAGGCAACGTCTGGCTGGACCATCGTGATTGGAAGTGCCGCCGAAGGCAATGCTGTAATAATCGAAACCAATGCCGAAGGTTACGAGGTTATTTCCTCCGAACCCGACAAGCCCTGGCTCTGCTATGCCAACAATTATCTTCATCCCCGGATGATAGAGAAGGAATATATTCCGGGGCATGGCCTGCTGGAACACAACCATGCCCGCTTGCACAGGATGAACCACCTGTTGGAGGACAGCGCCGGCGAAATTACACCTGAAACCATGGCAGCCATGTTGGGAGACCACTACGATCCTATCTCCCGGATGGAACGCCCGATGGGAAATATCGTTTCGGCAGTTCACAATGTCACGAGTGCCGTGATAGAGCCTGACAAACAGAGGGTCTGGGTGGCCGAGGGCCCGGCCCCGGCCAACACCACTTCTGCCTACGTCGGCTTTGACATCGATGCCCTGCGGAGGGGCGAGGATGGAGATCTGGGAACCATTCCCGGAAATGCTTTTTTCCATAGTTCCGAATACCCGGCTCTGCGCCAGTATACACTTGCTTACCAGGCCTTTGATGATCTGAATGAAGATAAAGTTGTGGATCACCTCGAGAAGGCCTGTCAGCTTCACCCGGAGGAACCCATATATGCTTTCATGCTGGGCCTGTTTTATCTCAAAAGAGGCAGAACCGAGGCTGCTTTGGAATTATTTTACAAAGCTGACAAACCGTTCAACAGCAGTTATCGCCGCGCCCTTGTCTGGCTCTGGCAAGGACGTTGCCATGATATTCTTGGGCAGAGAAGCCAGGCCATGGAAATCTACCGCCGGGTCCTGGATTCCGCCCCGCAGGACAGCAGTCCGTTTGCGGCTGCCGGAAAAGGGCTCAAAAAGCCGTACAAATCCGGTGCAGTCAAGCATGTAGTTGCCGAATTTCTCATGGGCGATGCCCAGGAAATATAAATAGTATCCCTACCCCTGCGATTCGGGGCTTCTCCTCCCGAAGGGCGGCTCCTGATCAGAGTCCGATTTCCCGGCAGGAGTTGGTACAGGACGGGGGCGCTGCCCCCGTCTTTCAACCTGCATGAGATTGAAAGATGTACTGGCATACCGGTTTTATCTGCCATGCTGCAGGGGTATGAGAACTCATAAAATCAGGGTGGCAACGATCATGACTGGCAAAACAAGGGTTGCCGCGATTCAATTGGAAGCCGAAATCGGTGACCTTCAGGCAAATCTGACTGCATGCGAAAATATGGCCAATGAAGCCGGTGAAAAAGGTGCAAAGTGGATACTCCTTCCGGAATTTTTCACCACGGGTATGGCCTTCAATCCAAGCATTGCTGATGCGATCCAGGGGCCGGACAGTCCGGCGCTGAAAATGTTGCTCAACGTGGCCAGGCGGCATCGGGCGTACGTCGGGGGATCATTCATCATGCGTGATGAAGACAGCATTGTACGCAATGCTTTCTTTCTTGTTTCACCGGAAGGGATTGTCGGCAGGCACAACAAAGACATCCCCACGATGTGGGAGAATTGCTTTTACGTGGGTGGAACAGATGATGGCATCATGAAGGTGGAAGAAAAATATATCGGGGTAGCGCTTTGCTGGGAATTCATGCGTTCACGAACGGCAAGAAGACTGCGTGGAAAAGTTGATGCCGTTGTCGGTGGCAGTTGCTGGTGGAGCGTTCCGTCATGGGCACCAGGACTGGTGACAGGCCGCTGGGAAGAAAAAAATGAGGAAACTGCGCTTGAATCTGTACGCTCATTTGCCACTTATGTAGGTGCCCCTATCATTCATGCTGCTCACGTGGGCCAGGTTGAATGCTCGCTTCCATGGTTGCCGATGAGATACAGAGGGCATTACGAAGGCGGTTCCATGATCGTGGATAGTCAGGGAGGTACGGTTGCTGTGTGCAGCCGCCATGCGGGGCAAGGCATCCTTGTCGGAGATATTGGAATTGGGCGAACGAAACCGTTGAGGGATATTCCTCGAAAATATTGGCTTCATGCCCGTGGCCCGATTCCTGCCGTCGCCTGGAATTACCAGAGGTGGCACGGAAAAGTATGGTATGGAAGAAATGTTGAAAAAGCAAAAAGAATGAAAAGTGGGCGCAGAGTTCTGCCCCGATAAAACACCGGGAATCCGTGCCCACTTGTCCCGATACCTCTCGGGCGATTCGCGTTCACTACTCCAGCAGGAAACTCCTGGCATCATGTGCTGTGTCTTCGGGAACCTCCTCCATGGGTATATGCCCGGCGTTTTCGTAAGTTATCAGGCGGGCATCGGGAAGATCTTGTTCAAATCTATCTGCCAGTTCCGGAGCAATCCAGGCATCTTTCTCGCCCCACATGATCAGGGCAGGAATCTCGACGCTGCCCAGCAATTGTGCCACTTCCTCGTTTGAACGATCCTGGATCCTGTCCAGAACCCCGAAAAGAACTTCCCGATTTCCTTCCCTCAACAACAAGCGGTGATAGCGCTTGACCGTCTCGTTGGTTATTTTTTCTTTTTCCCCGTAAACCTGTCCGACCAGAAAACGGATGGCATAGCGGGGAGTTATATACTTGATAGCAGAGCGGACAAATTCCGGTGCGGCCAGCCTGGTTATTGAAGGCATCTCCATCTTGTACCCGGCAGCGTCCAGCAAAATTATTTTTTTTACTTTTTCAGGATGTTTGGCGGCGTACAACCAGGTGATTCCGCCCCCCAGCGAGTTACCGGCTATGTAGCTTTCCTTCACATCCAGGGCTGCAAGGAAGTGATCCAGGAAATCGACGTAGTAATCAATGGAATAATCGGCATCGGTGGCCGGTCCCGTAAGGCCGAAGGCGGGAAGATCCAACCTTATAACCCTGAAATCCTCTTTCAGTATTTCAGCCCAGGCATCCCATGTATGGAGCGAGGCCGACCAGCCATGAAGCAATACCAGCGGTTCGCCTTCGCCTTCGTCTCGATAATGAACATCGAGCCCATCAACTTCCAGAAAGCGGGACTGTTCGTTGGCGTATTCCTGTGCCAAAGTTTCCACGGGAATATCGAGCCTGACATGGCCCAATATTACAACTGCGATCAATATCAAAACAATGAGAAGCTTGTATCCTGATTTTGCTTCCTTCTTTCTTTCGGACCGATAAGGATCCTGTTTGATTTTAGAATGCATATCAGCACCCCCTCATTTTATTCCTATTATCCTCTATTTACCATGACATTACAATCATTTTTTGAACCCGGGCCAGCGTTCTTGCAATCAATTTTACCCGGGAACAGAACGCCTGCGTAGTGCTGAACACCGCTTGCTCCGAATGACAACGTAAAAGCCCTCCTACCAACGGGAGTAAAAAAGTGGCCTACCTGTCATTCAAAGGTCGCCCTGCGTTTCAGGGCTACCGAAGAATACCCTCCCCGGATACCACTTGAAAAAGGGAGCCGCGGGCGGCCAGGGAAACTTGAGCGCTGCCATGGGGCAAGGGAGCTCCGCGACGCTATTTTCTCCAACAGCAGCGATTGCCTTTTTCCCGTGAATAATGCATCATCAAAGCCCGGGTATGGCATCAAAATGGAATATGGAGGATATTCATAATATTGACAGAATGTAATAATCAAAGAGACCCCAAAATCAAAATCAATATACGATCAATTTCAAGGGGAGAAGGGGATTGGAAATGGGCAAAAATTTGATTGTTGCCGTTGTTGCATTGTTGTTGTCTTCCTTGATGATATTCCCGGTGACGGGAACAGTTTTGGCGGTCACGCTGACCGACGAGGGGGGATCGGCCGACGGGGACAAGAATCCGGAGGGGACAGAAAAATATCTGACTATACTGCATACTGGCGATATCCACGCCCGCATACAAGGTTTCCCCCGTATGGCCGGGGTGGCCAATGAGATCAGAGCCCGCAAGGAGGCTCTGGGGGAACCGGTTTTGTTGACCGATGGGGGGGACTTTGTCAGCCCGATCATGAATACCTGGCTTAATTTCATGGGTTTCGCCCCCGAGCTGACGATCATGCAGGAAATCGGCTACGATGTGGTTACATTTGGCAACCATGAATTTGACCCCGGCCACCTCGGGCTGGCGAAGTTGTTGAAAAATGCCGGATACCCGGAGAAGAATGCCGTAACCACGTTGCTGGGAACAAACATCGTTCCGCCGGACAATCACCCCTTGAACGAACCCGGGCTCTTTGAGCGTACATATTTGAAGAAACTGGATAACGGGTTGTCCGTTGGTTTTTTTGGCATTATCGGCAGGGATACACTTCCTCCGTACATATTCAAGAATGGGCCGGTTACTTTTTCCGATCCCCATGAGGCTGCCCGCGAAGCGATAAACATTTTGCAGAAGGAAGGCGCGGACATCATCATTGCTCTGTCCCATGCCAATACGGGAAGCAACAGGGATCTGGCGCGTGATGTTTCCGGTATCGATATCATTCTGGCGGCACATGAGCATCGGGCCGAAGAAAAACCGCTGATGGAAAACGGGACCATCATCATGCAGACATCTTCATTTCTGGAACACCTCTGCATGATTGAATTGGCATATGATCCTGATAGCGGCAAGTTGCGGCTCAGGAACGAGGAGTCCGGGCTACCCTATCAAATTCCATTGGATGATTCTGCAGAGGAAGATACTACCATCGCAGCCCTGGTGGTTGATTTTGAAGACAAACTGGACCGCGGTGTAAGGCAACTTACCGGTGGGAAATACAGAGGGGCAGATGATGTTGTCGCTCATGCACAATTCCCATTGAAAAGCATGAAGATGCAGGAGATGCCCTTGGGTAACTTTGCTGCCGATGCTTACAGGATCATTGCCGGTCAGAAGATTGGAGAGAAGGTGGACTTCGCCCTGGTTCCATCCGGGATGTGCTGGGGAGAACTGGGTCCCGGGGCTATAACTTTCAGGGATATTGCCGATATACCCCTCATGGGCACGGGACAGGATCTGAAACCCGGCCATCCGCTGGTTTCTTTTTTTCTCACTGGAGAAGAAGTACGTCGTATTCTGGAAATATTCTTTTTCCTTCCCGAGCTCAGGGGAAAGGATGAATATCCCCAGATATCAGGTTTAAGGCTTGATTATGATCCCCGCCGTGTTGTCCTTCTCGACTTGCCGTTCAAAGTGGTGGATTTTCTGGGGGATCGCACGCCTGTACCCACTTTCAGGGCGGTGACAGGAGCCGATAGATTCACCGGGAACGGGCGGCAGAGTATGGATGACGTGGATTACTTGCCGATTGAATGGGGAGACGAAAAACTTTACAGGGTGGTTACAGAATCCTACATCCTGTATCATCTGCCCACCGTGGATAAAGTTGTCCACCTGTTGCCGAAGGCCAGAATCGTTCCCAGAGACGAGGATGGGAATCCCTTGTCATACATGACTCCGGATGGTGACATTTCCAAGGAAGCCATCATCCATGACGATCAGGGAAATGAACTGAAAGCCTGGCAAGCATTGGTGGAATATGCTGCCATACAACCGATCGGCGAGGATGGGATACCCGGTATATCTTCTTATTACGAGGACACCGCAGAAAGAATCAATACGGTATGGACAATTCCCTTGCTGTTATGGCCCCTCCTTGCCATTGTATTGTTGGTAACGGCGATATTGCTCATTCGTCGGCATCGGCGAAAGAAGAAGACGGCTACGGCTTGAAAAAAGGCCCCTTGTCTTGCAAATCCCCCCGGTTGTGGATGGGCTTTGCCAGAAAAGTCGTCCCCGGGGTAAAGAATGCAGTTGTTGAGGAAAGCCGCACTGGTTCTAGAAAGGTCCCAGCCCGATCTTCACGGCAAGAAGAAGCAGGGAAGAGGTTACGGCAAGGATCAGAAGTTGCAGGCCGACAGACCATTTGAACCACCTCACGTAGCTCACCACCGTCAAACCCAGGACAATGAGCAGGCCGGGGTTGCTGGGATAGATGACGTTGCTGAAACCGTCGCCGAAGACAAAAGCCAGGACGGAGGTCTGCCGGGTTACGTTCATCAGGTCGGCCAGGGGGGCGATGATGGGCATGACCAGGAAAGCTTTGGCCGATCCCGAAGCAATGAAGAAATTCAGGGCCAGAACCAGCCCGTAGATCATGATCACCGCCTGATAAGGGGTGCTTCTTGAAATTCCTTCCGAGGCGTAGTAAAGGATGGAATCCATGATCCCGCCCTGGGTAATGATGAATTTTACGCTTACAGCCATGAGAATGAGGATGATTCCCGGTGAGATCTTGGCGATACCCCATCCGAAGGTAAGCAATATCTCTTTAAATTTTATTCCTGCAATGACCGATGCTCCCAATCCCCCGATCAGGAACAACAGGGCGATAAGGGGAAAGGAAAGATCCGCTACCAGGGGAACAAATGAAGAAACCACGAGCATGGCCAGCAACAGCAAAATCATGAATGCGAAAAACCTGATAGCCTTGCTCATCCTGATCTGTTCTTCCGGGGACAGAGCCTCCTCAACACCGCTGTATTTTTCTTTTTCGGCCAGATCCTCCCGATATACCGGAGAAGAACGGGGGTCCTTTTCAATCTTGCGTATGTGTCTGTACAGGAAAGTAACCAGGATAACATAGATAACAAGAAAGACAATGATGCGGAAAGCAAAACCCGAGAAAGCGGGCAATCCGGCCAATCGTTGCGCAATACCTACCGTGAAGGGGTTGGAGACCGCCGCTGAAAAGCCGAACGCCGAGGCCATCAGACTCATCCCCAGCCCGGTCAGGGAGTCCCAGCCAAGCCTGTAAGAGAGGGCCACGATGATGGGGACCAGCGGTATAACTTCCTCGAAAATACCCAAAAATGCACCGAGAGACATAAGGAAAAATACAATCAAGGCCATGAGTAGATACCTGCGCTGGCCGAATCTGCCCACGGTTCTGTTGATCACGGCCTTCATCACCCCGGCACGATCCATGACCGAAAAGGCGCCACCGATGATAATTATGAAGAGGATGATACCCAGGATCATCAATGAATCCTCACTGCCGATAACTTCGATGGGGGCGATCAGCCATCTCCAGGGAGAATAATCCGGCCTCTCCATGAATTTGAAAGAATCGGCCACGATGATTTCACGGCCATCCTGGATAGTTCTGTCATATGACCCGCTCGGGATCACGTATGTGAGGATCCCGGCCACAAGCATCAATGTTAACAGTATGACCATCGAGGAGACAAATACCTTTTTGCCAATTCTGATTCCACTGTCCAGATCGGGTTTGAACTTGCCGGGGCCGGCCTCATCATTTCCGGGGTTGGCAGGGTAAGGTTGCTTCTGTTTGTTGGTAGGTGGCATTTGATCCAATTTCCTCATTATATTTTTCAATTGATCTAATATTCGATTTTATGCATTTGATATCCTTCTTCCCGATTGTTTCTTGCAAGGAAAAACAATGCACTGTCAATTTTCCCTTGAAAAATGATAGCTTTCCAACGAAACACCGCTTGCTCTGAATTTCCATGCGTTACCCGCACCACGATAAACGGAAATTATTTCTTCCGGGTGCATATTTCTGCCGGAGTTCATTTACTTCCATAGCAATGATAACGAAAAAGCATTCCCAAGCTTACCGAGTAAAAGCGCACTACCTGTCATTTTGAGGGAGCGGCGTTTTTTGCCGCGACCGAAGAATCCCCTCCTCGATCAGACCTTGCCATCGCCATAAACTGGTTCCTGGCTTTTCCCCGTACGGACATGTTGGCGTAAGCGACACGGAGCGAATGGCTGCCATGGCCGATGAAGGCGAGGAAGCGGAACGTTTGTGTATTTTTGAAAGCATGCCAGCTTCGAATGACAACGTAAAACCCCCTTCACGAAAGTCAGGAGAGACCGGCTTTCCAAACATGCATTTGGAGGAATTAATTCATCGATGTGGAATAAATATTGTAACGAATAATAGAAAATATTCCCGGGAGGTGTGGTCTTCATGTCGATAAAAGTTACAGATGAAGATGGGAAATACATGCATGATTTTGTGAGCAGGGTAGGTTCCTTTACCCGTTCTCCGGGTTCACCGGGAGAACGGAAGGGTGCAGAGATGGCCGCAGACGCCATGAAAGAATTTGCACATGAGGTAAAGATCGAGGATTTTCAACTGGCTCCCAAGGCGGCACTGGGATGGATCAAATTTGTCATACCCCTTTTCCTGGTAGCCCTGGCACTTTTCAAAATCGAACCGATAATCAGCGCCCTGATCATGATCTTCAACTTTTTTATCGTTATCGGCCAGTTTGTTTTTTACAAACAGATTATCGATCCTTTCTACCCACAAAAAACATCTTGCAATACATATGGGGTCATAAACCCTTCCGGTGAAGCCAAACAAACGATCATTTTTGCCGGGCATATAGATTCGGCATTTCAATTCAACCTGATCAAGTGGTGGGGGGGTAGAGCCTACACCGTTCTGGTATTTCTGGTACTGGTTACCTTTCTGGTTTTTGGGCTTACAAGTATCGCCAATGGTATCCTGGTTGTAATGAACAATTACAGTATTTTGTTCGAGGTGCCGGGGATAGTCAACGAAGTTTTTCATATAATCTGGATAGTAATCATCTGCCTGGTCCCCCTTGCCATTCTGTTTTTTTTCTTCACGACCTGGATAGAAACTCCCGGCTGCGCGGATAATCTTTCTGGTGTTTCCGTGGCCCTCGGGGTGGGGCGCGCTCTCAACAACTTGAAAGAAAAAGGAGGATTTTTCCCCAAACATACCCGGGTTGTAACGATGGCTTTTGGCGCAGAAGAAGCTTTCCTGCGGGGAGCGATGGCTTACGTCAAAGCCCACCACGACAGATTGAAAGCCGAGAATACCATTCTCATCAACGTGGAAACCCTCGTGGAGGAAGATGATCTGTTTTTCATGACCTCGGACCTCAACGGGACGGTGAAGTTGTCAAAAAGGGTGGTTGATGATCTGAAAAAAGTTGCCCATAAATTGGGCTACAAAGTAAAAACGATGGGCATGCCCCTGGGCGGCGGATCAAGTGATTCGGCTGCTTTTGCCCGCGCGGGGATCGAGACATCATGTATTATTGGCCTGGATCTGGGCAAGGTCATCGAGGGAAAGGGGTATTTCAACCACTATCATACTGTTCGTGATACACCTGACAAGGTGGACCCCAAAGTGTTGCAGCAAGTATTGCATATCTGCCTGAATTACCTGAAAATGAAAGACGAGGAAGTTGCCTAGAAGCAGTTTTTATTTCAAGGCCGTACAGGGCAAATGTAAAGAGGAGATAGATTTTTCAATCTCCTCTTTTTTATCCCTCCGGTTGGATCATGATTTTACCGGGCTACTGCTGTTTCCGGACCACATCGTAGGACGAGTCCAGCGCCTCCTGGAAACCATCTATCCCTGCCTCTTTCATAACCTTCTTGACGTTTTCATTTTTATCGATGGACAGGAATTCTTTTTTGATCTTTTGGGAAAGTAGCAGGGAAAGGTTGGGGCTGGCCGATATGGCATCGTTGGGGATGGGTTCCGTTTCAGCTATAACCCTCAGTTGATCTACCTTCACACCGACTTTACCGGCCATGTTGATCGCTTCAGTGAAGGTAGCGCCGGCATCAATTCTTCTGTCTATAACCGCATTGATAACATTGTCATGATTGCCCAGGAAGGCGATGCTTTTGAAATCTTTGTCGATGTTCAATCCTGCATTTTTTAACAGTTGCAAGGGATAAATGTAACCGGACGTGGAGAGAGGATCCACAAAACAGAAACTGCTCCCTTTCAAATCGGAAAGCTTGTAATAGTTTGTATCTCTACTGGTAATAATCTGGCCTTTGTAGAATGCACTCCCGTTTTTGATCGGTGTTATAAGGGGCTGTAGATTGATTTCTTTTTTGGCATTCACGTAAGCTTTGGGGGAAAACCAGCCCAGATCGATCAATCCGTCCTTGATGTAGTTGGTCAGAGCCTCGTAATCCGGAACAATCACCGTCCTCGTTTTTCGCCCCACCAGTCTGCCGATCTCATCGATAATCGGCAGATACTGTTCCCTGATATTCTCGGGTACGGTGAATGGGTTTACCCCGAAGATCAGTACATTTCGTTTCTTGTGGAGGACAGAAGTTGTATGCAAATCATAACCGACCTTGTTCAAATTTTTGGAGTAATCGAGTATTTTTTCGCTATCCTTGCGTTGTTCGCCGAATATTTTGCTCATATCATAGATGTTATTGGAGACCTCCGTGGATTCATCCGATATGGACTGTATAGCCCCGGCACTGTTCTGGGTAACTTCAACCTGGTCTTCTGTATTGGTGGCCAGTTCACAGATAAAATCTTTGACTTCTTGCAATTGTTGGACGGTCTTGTCAAATGATTGGACCGACTTGCGGGAAATGTTTTCTACCACGGATATCTTTTCCACACCGGTGTCGATGGTATCGCCGGTTATGCGCAGTTGATCGTTGACTTCACCGATTGTATACTGTACTTCCTGTGTCATCCTGTCAGTTTTTTCGGATAGCTTTTTGACTTCATCGGCCACGACGGTAAATCCCAATCCGTATTCACCGGCCCTTGCAGCTTCGATTGACGCATTGAGAGCCAGAAGATTGATTTCTTCGGTGACGTTCTGAATGTTTCCTAGCAAATCATTGACTTTTCCCACTACATTTTCCAGATCATCCATGGCCTTGGCCGATTCTTTTATCGTTTCCGAGATGTCCAGGAGTGTTTTTCCAGATTTATCTATCCATCCTCGGTTTTCCAGAGATCCGGCCAGAATATCTTCAAATACTGTCTTGATACGCCCGGTCCGTTTGGATATGTCACGGGAAAGTGAAGATAGCTGTTGAATACCCGCGGAAATTTCCTCTATTTTGGCGGCATTTCCTTCAGAAGACACAGCCACGTTGTCCACGATATTTACCAGGGTTGCGATCTGGAGATTGTAAGCGTTGATAAGCCAGATCAACTGCTGGGCATCAAAAGAAATACGTTCAGATATACCAAGCAGATCATCGGCCGAACCCCTTCCGATCATTCTCTTTTTTGAAAACAAATCCCTGGCTACAAACAATGCAATTACGACGGCTGCCGTAACGAGTATGGCCAAAATCATGTCTGTGCCCGGCATTTCAATCCCCCCTCAAAATCATCTCATGAAAATATATGTTACATTTCAAAAAAGAGTCAACCTGAAATTATCCGCGCAGTGAAAAGCAACAGGTGATGCTACTGCCTCACAAAAAACCGATACTCCCTCTATGTTATTTATATCATTGTTTGGCATGCAAGGGTAGCTCGGGAGGAAATTATTCCGGGGTACTGCTTTACTTTGACAAAAAAAATTTGGAAGGTCTGGACAAAAATAAACTTTTAATAGTATAATAATGAAACCTGAAAGTAATTTTACAAGTTTCAATTGTACCGCAACAACTAGAAAAGGGATAATGATCGGGCATCGACATAATTGAAAATCATCCTCTTGGATAGAGACTCGGCAAACATCAAATTATTCCGGCTAACATCGGGTCGTCTGGCATTGCTGTTGTTTGGTGAAGATCTGTATATGCAAATTGACAGTCGGAAGGAATTGATTATCTTGTATGAGTATTATGTTAGATGTTATTGCGGGCATTACTTGTTTTATGACGGACGTTTATTCATCAGCCTTGATGATTTCCACAGGAGAAGTATCAGTTGTCCCATTTGCAGGAAAAATCTGGCCGAATGTCTGCCAGATGATTTTGTAAAGCCCGACCGGAATATGGATTCTGATAAATAGGCAAAAACAGGATATTTCACAAATTTACACTCAAAATACCTTCCAATTCAATTCTTTCATGAAAACATGTTGTCAGTGATCATTCCTGGAAGTCTTCCAATTTACGACTTTTTCAGGTAAAATCAAATTATCACAATTTCTGTCACCCAGGTTTACCGAAACTCTACAGCTTTGAATTATCACCGATATTTTAATATTTCAAATCAAATAAAGAAAGGACTGGCATGTAAAATGCAAGAGTCAAGATTATCATCCTGGAAGGAGAATCTGGAGCGGTTAATTTTATCCCTGAAAGGGAAGGATGAAGATTCCGCGGAAAATATTGCGTTGTCGGGGGGAGAAGGTGGGGAATGTCGGAGTTTCCGCAGTGGTATTTTTTATTTCAAACTTTCCAATCTGGTGGATCTTGATTTGACAGCGGAAATAATAAGGGACATCGTCGGCCGGATTGGAACCAGGAAAAAGAACTATGCCACGTTTTTTCTCAACAATTCCAACAACGAGATCATTCACCCCAATTCCATGGTCAAGGAGAACGATATTCTTGCGACTGTCAGGAATTACTATGAAAAATATGCCGATGAAAATGAATTATATTCCGGCATCATCGAGCAATTGTTTCCGGAGCATGGTCAGTATGGAGATTTTCATCCCGGTTTACAGGATCTCGGTGTTATAATTACGGATCGATACGGTATCGAGGTTGCCCCCTCCATAGAAAAAGATATCCGGAGCATGGGTGGGGATTGGTTGCTGATATGTGCGGACAAACACAGGCCTTGCGAATTGATGAAACTGAAAGAACTTGTTGGTTGAAACGTCCTGGCTGATATTTATTTCAAAATTTCGGCGGCAGGTTCAACCGAACCTGCCGCCTTGCTGCACCATTCAAATCGTTATAGATGGGCTTCGGAGCCCACATTTTTTCACCATCTCATCCGGTATTCTCCACATCGTACATGGCATCGATCTGGGGAGCATATTTTTCACTGACCACTTTCCTCTTTATCTTCTGGGTGGGGGTAAGTTCGCCCGTTTCCTGGGACCATTCCGCCTTGATCAGTGTAAACTGCCTGATCTGTTCCACCCTGGCAAATTGAGTCGTGTGCTCATCGATTTCTTTCCGATACAGATCCAGTACCTGCGGATTGGTAAGCAAGGCGGAGGAATCTGTAAAAGAAATCCCTTGTTGTTTGGCCCAGGCTTCCAGTTCCGGAAATGCCGGAACGATGAGGGCCGAGAGGAAACGGCGCCTATCACCGATAATTGCTATCTGCTCGACGAAACGGGAACCCTTGACGCTATTCTCGATGTTCTGTGGGGAGATATTTTTCCCACCGGCAGTGACGATGATGTCTTTGATCCGCCCGGTAATCTTCAAGAAACCTTCTTCATCGATTTCCCCCATGTCCCCCGTTTTGAAAAAACCATCCGGGGTCATGACTTCTTCTGTTGCTTCCTTATTTTTGTAATATCCGGCCATAACCTGGGGCCCTTTGATCAGAAGCTCACCGTCGGCCGATATTCTGGCTTCGGTATTTTTGATAGGCAAGCCCACGGTGCCAGGTTTCATATGCCACGGACGATTGAAATGGGTGATGGGGGATGTTTCCGTCAACCCGAAACCTTCCAGGATTTTGAAGCCCATGCCGACAAAGAATTCACAATCATCCTGGGAGAGAGGCGCCCCGCCAGATATTGCAAACCTGAGACGGTCCATTCCCAAAGTTTCTTTCAGGGTGGAAAAAACAAGTTTATCAGCAAGTTTGTACTTGAAACTGTTGATTTCCTGGTCTTTGCAGACCTTGTCAATATTGAGCCGGGCCTGTTTGGTGGCAAAGTTGAAGAAAACTTTTTTCAGGGCCGAGGACCCGGCTATATTGGCCAGGATTCCGGCATGTACCTTCTCGTATATGCGCGGCACGCTGATGATGATGGTAGGCCTGACTTCAACAAAATCATCCAGCAATGTGTTGATGTTGACGGCAAAGGCTGTTTTGGCTCCCCTGGTAAGGGCGCCATGGAATCCCGCTGTCCTTTCCAGTGAATGGGACAGAGGCAGGAACGAAAGAAAAAGATCATCTTCCGTGAGCAGGGGTTTCCCCGTCTTTTTGTCGACCATGTCATGGAGGGTGTTTTCGACATTGGAATACAGGTTATTGTGAGTCAGCATGACACCTTTGGGATCTCCTGTTGTTCCGGAAGTGTAAAGCAGGGTTGAAAGATCATCGGATTGGATGGAATTCAATCGATTCACAAACTCATCCTCTGCTGGATTGGCTTTTCCCTCGGCCAGGGACTGGGTAAAGGTTTTGACCCCTTCTGCGCCGCCGCTATAATCATCGAAGACGATGTATTCCTTCAAATCGGTCAGATTGTCCCTGACTTTCAGAACACGTTCCAGCTGGTCTACGCTACCGCAGAGGCAAATTGTTGCACTGGAATCGGCCAGTATAAATTCTGCTTCTTCGGTTGAATTGGTGGCATAGATAGGCACATCGACTGCCCCAATTGAATTTATGGCCAGAGCGGCTACGTGCCATTCGTAACGATTATCGGAAAATATCGCGATCCGGTCGCCCTTTTCTACACCCCGGGAAAGAAGGTAGTAAGAAAGCCCTTTGACCATTTCATTCATTTCGCTCCATGAAATGTCGGTGTAAGGCCCTCCTTCCCCTCCTTTTCTGTACATGGCGTAAGCCTTTTCCCTGTACCTGGCTGCTTTGTTTTGAAAGACGGCAGCGATGTTGTTTTCCTTGAACTGAGTCATGATATCCCCTCCCTGATCCAAGCTTTTGTTTTTCAAGACAATTTTGAAAGGCCGGAAATATGTATAATCATAGAATCGTGAAAATAATAGCACAATTCTGCAATGTCTGTCAAATGTAATAAGTATCCAAAAATATATGGAAAGATGGCTCGGTTCCTTACTAGATTTATATTTCCATTCCTGTTCAATTATTCACGGGGAAATGGCGCAGGGGGATAATGCTGATCCATGCCAAAATCCCTGAATATTGTCTTTGACAAGACATGGCCCTGACCGGCAATGAACAGGTAGAAAGAATGGATTGAATTTGTCTGCGATTCACGGCAAGGGGAACTTCGCAGTCATTTTTTGATAATCGGTTTGAACCTGTGCCGGGCTTGTTGTTTCTACAAATCTTATAATATATAATCTTTTTGACATGACTGTATGGGGGAAAAACGATGAAACTACTATTGACGGGCAAGACCAAGGATATCTATGTTCTGAAAGACGGAAATTATCTGCTTAAATTCAAAGATGACCTGACCGGAACAGACGGCAAGTTTGATCCGGGTGCAAACACCATCGGTTTATCGGTGGAGGGAGCCGGCAGGGCCGGCCTGGGAATTAGCAAGTTGTTTTTTGAGATTCTGGAAGAGAGGGGAATACCGACTCATTATATCGATGCCGATATAGAAAAGGCATCGATGATCGTCAAACCCGCGGAAATTTTCGGCAAAGGGATCGAGGTGATTTGCCGTTACAGGGCCGTGGGCAGTTTTTTGCGCCGCTACGGTCTGTATGTCGAGGAAGGAGAGCCCCTCGATGCTTTTGTGGAAATCACCCTCAAGGATGACAAACGCGGCGATCCGCCGATCAGCGCCGATGCTCTGGAGATGTTGGGAATACTCTCCCCGGATGAATACCGAACATTGAAAGAGATGACCAGGGAAATTGCCGGCATCATCAAGGAAGAACTTGCCCGGAAAGATGCCGAATTGTATGACATCAAGCTTGAGTTCGGCAGGGTGGGTAAAGACAGGCAGATCACCTTGATCGATGAAATATCGGGGGGATGCATGAGGGCCTATCGCAAGGACGGCACCTGTATCGAGCCCCTGGAACTGGAAAAACTTTTGCTGGAAACAGAAAAATAGAATTACATCGACCTATTTTCCTATCGCCAAAAAACGGATGGTAATTTCAATCTGCACAGATTGGCAGAAGTGCGGGTGTATCTTTGCCCGATCATGGGTGGCAGAAGGACCGCATTTCTTAACAAAGAGTATTCTACATTTCATGATGGAAGTACCATCCGGGCAATGGTGGCCCGGGTATTGCCGGGTCACTGAAGGAACTTGCCGGTGATGAAGGAGTTTGCAATAGCTGAAATATCCTCATGATTGCCGGGATCAGGTTTGCTTCAAGCCGGATCAGGGAAGATGGGCCGGAAGGGAAGGGGCGTTTTGCATGAAAGGTACACTTGCCACGATCAAGGAACTGGCAGCATGCGTGCGTCTTGAACTGAGTCACAAAGAAGAAAAATATCTTCTGGGGCAGTTGAATTTGATGCTCGACATCATGGTCAAATTGCGCCAGCTCGATGTCGCAACAACCGGATCTGCCCTGCATCTTTCCATTGGCCCTGACGTGCTGAGGGATGACAGGGTCGGCCCTTCTCTTGCTTGCGAGGAAATACTGGAAAGCGTTCTTCTGCTCCCGGAAAAAAATAAAAATAACTTGCCATAATATTGTGGATATTTGCTGCATGCAATCCGCCAAAATAAATTTTTCAAGAAATTGCATGCCCTTTCCCTGGCAGGATACGAGAGCTTCAATTTGTTTGCGGAAGAATCGAGGAGAACGGACAAACATGAAATTATGCGAGTACAATGCCCTGGAACTATCCCGCCTGATGAAGAGAAAAGAAATTTCCGCTGTCGATGTGGTCAACAGTTTCCTGGTACGCATCGAGAGAATGGAGAAGAAAATCAAGGCATTCATCTCCCTCTCCCCGGATGATGCCCTGGAAACGGCCCGTCAGGTGGATTCCAGACGAGTGGCGGGGGAGGAACTGCACCCGCTGGCCGGTGTGCCCGTGGCTGTTAAAGACAATATCTGCACCCGGGGAATCAGCACGACCTGTGCTTCCAATGTACTGAAAAAATATATCCCTCCCTATGATGCCACGGTAGTAAAAAAACTCCGTGAAGCGGGATTGCCGATTCTCGGCAAGACCAATATGGATGAATTCGCGATGGGTTCATCCACCGAGAACTCGGCTTTCTTTCCCACACACAATCCATGGGACGTGGAGAAGGCCCCCGGCGGTTCCAGCGGCGGATCGGCCGCTGCGGTGGCTGCTCATGAAGCACCGTTGGCCCTGGGATCGGACACGGGAGGTTCCGTGCGCCAGCCGGCCGCCTTCTGTGGTCTTTTCGGGCTACGTCCCACGTACGGGTGCATCTCGCGTTATGGCCTTCTACCCCTATCTTCATCCATGGATCAGGTTGGCATTCTCGGTGCGAATGTTGCAGACGGGGCGGCTCTTTTTCATCTCCTGGCCGGATATGATCCCCACGATTCCACCACTCTTGTTTACCACACGGCGGGGGGCTGTCGACCGGGAACAATCGAGAAAAAAATCTCCGATATGACCGTGGGGGTAATCAGGGGCCAGAAGGATGCTTATTTCGACGAAGAGGTTGCAGGCAGGCTTGACCAGACAGCAACATATCTGCAGGACCTGGGGGCAGAGATAACGGAGGTATCATTTTCCCATGCTGATTATGCCCTGGCAGTATACTATCTGATCAACACGGTGGAAGCATCTTCAAACCTGGGACATCATGTTTTGCGTTACGGAATTGATTCCGGGAACGGCAGCCATTTCAGCAAAGGGGTACCCTCTTCAGGCTACAAAGGCCCGGGAATGGAAGTCAAGCGCCGGATCATTCTCGGAACATACCTTCTCCGGAACGAACAGAAAGAGAACTTCTACTCGGCAGCACTCAAAGTTCGGGCATTGATAAGGGATGAAATGCGGTGTGCTTTCAGGCACTGCGATCTGTTACTGGAGCCCACGGCACCAACCACGGCATTCAAAATAGGAGAGAAGGTTCATGACCCCTTGCAGATGTATGCTTCGGACATATGCACGATCATGGCGTCCCTGGCCGGGTTTCCGGCTGTATCGGTATTTGCCGGCCTCTCCGAAGGCAATCTGCCGGTGGGCATGCAGTTCACGGCTCCGCCCATGAAAGAGGAGCTTCTTTTCCAGGTTGCCACGGCCGTGGAAAAATTGTATCCACCGTTGACGCCGCCTGAACCAAAATAACTTCGGCGGGAGGAGAAAAAAGACCTTGAAAGAACATGAAACTATGACCAGGCTCACGGTTCATGCCCGGATAAAAACCCGCACCAAACTTTTCTGTTCCTGCAGTGCATCTTCCGAAGCTGCTCCGCCAAATAGTCGTTGCTGCCCGGTTTGTCTTGGGTTGCCCGGTAGCTTGCCCGTGCTGAATGGGCGGGCCCTGGAACTCGCTGTTGTCACCGCTTTAACCCTGAACTGCTCACCGGCCGGACACCTCTGTTTTGACCGCAAACACTACGCCAACCCCCTTTTGCCCAGGGGGTACCTGATCTGCCAGCATTTTTCTCCCCTGGGTTCGAACGGCTATTTGAAAATGAAATCTTTCCGGGGGAAGGGGATGGCAAGGATAGCACGGGTTGAACTCGAAGAAGCCCCGGCAGAAACAGTCCATGAACGGATGCCCGGGAGCGGCTGTGCGGGAGGAATCGATTTCAACCGGGCGGGAGTTGCCATGATCAAGATTGTATCCGATCCCGACCTCTTCACGCCCGGGGAAGCACAGCTTTACCTGGAAGAAATACGGTTATTGCTGACCTATATCGGCGTATCGGGCAGCATCGGTGAAAAAGGATCTTTATTTTATGATATAGACATCTTTTCAAAACCCGATATCGGCGGTCGGCAGGGTGAAGTGCTGAAAATCAAAAACATCACCTCTATCGACCACGTGGGGAAAGCGCTTGCATATGAATTGCAGCACCGGGCTTGCGACAGGGGCGGAACGGAAGGGGAAGGAATTGTGGAAACATATTCTTGGGATGAGGCGGCAGGCAAAACCCGCCTCCTGGAAAGGGCAGCTGCCCATCCCAACTATTTTTCTATTCCCGACCCCGATCTCCCGCCTATCCACCTTGAAAAAGAGTGGATCAAAAAAATGAAAAAGATGATCCCCGAATTGCCGGAAACTTGCCGTGAAAGATTCCATGTTAAATACTTGCTGGATGAAGACGAGATTGAAATACTGATCGCAGATCCCCGATTGAGAATATATTTTGAGGGAGAAGTCAGGCAGGGGAAAGACCCCCGGAAGCTATCGCGCCGGATTTGCAGGAACGTTCTGCGGGCGATCCTGCACGAAGATAGGAAAAAAGCCTCGAGGCAAGGCTTCTCTGGCCTGACAGAGACGCCGATGGGTTTGAATAGAGAGAGAATAAACCGAACCGTGGTACGGAAAATCCTCGCTGAAGCAGAAAATGGCGGCACCAATACTGCAAACCCGGTTGATCCTCCACAACAAGAATCCACGGAAAAAAAATAAACAGTTGTAGCCATGCAGTTTTTCAAGAATTGAAATCGACAAATTCCGTCAATTAAAAAAATAATTTTTATTCTGGCAGGATATTCAACAATAACAAAGAATATTGTATAATGAAAGTAACACGAAATTAAACTTGGTAACACGGGAGGAGGGTAATCAAATGGCATATGATCGGGCTCTGTGGGAAAAAGCGGTTGCTTTCCATGGGCATGAATGTATAGGGCTGGCGTGGGGTTTCAAGGTTGCGGAGGCTGCCCTGAAAAACCTGGAGGCTGACCGCGACATTGACGAGGAAATACTGGCTATCGTTGAGAATGACAGCTGCGCGGTGGATGCCATACAGTTTATCACCGGATGCACCCTGGGAAAAGGCAACCTTATCTTTCATGATTTCGGCAAGCCGGTATATACATTTGTATTGCGCAAGAGCGGCAAGGCGATTCGCATCATTTTCGATGATCAGCAAGAAGAAGAGGATGAGGAAATGGATCTTCTCCGCAAGAAAGTATTCGGCGGGGAAGCAAATGAGAAAGAAAAAAAATTATTTCGTGATAAAACAAAAGAAAAACAGGAACGTATCCTGTCATGCCCCGTTTCAGAGGTCTGCCGGGTGGAGGAATTGAAAGATTTCAATCCACCGGAAAAGGCGCGTATTTTTTCTTCGGTGATCTGTTCCCAGTGTGGGGAGAAAGTCATGGAGCCCAGAGCGCGTATAAAAGATGGCAAACCGGCATGTATCCCCTGCTCTGATAAATATTCTCGTGGCTGGATGGCATAGACGGTACGTGAAACAGTCAAGGACAATGGCTTTTTGCAACAAAGACCTGGGAAACCCTCCCCGGTGTTTTTTAAGGTTTTGTGGTAACACGAAAATAAATTTAATAATACGGGAAAGCGAGGTGGCGGACGTTGAATTTGTTACCTATCGGAACCATTCATAGCCCCTATCGTGTACCTGCGGATGCTCCCCGTCAAGGGCGGCTTTCCGATCTCCAGGTCAAACTGGAGATTTTTCCGGAATATGCCGAGGGGCTCAAAGATGTTGAAAGATCTTCACACTTGATTGTTCTCTACTGGTTTCACCTGGCCTCGAGAGACGTGCTGCAGACCAGGACACCCTTCGGCGAGGAGCCAAGGGGTGTTTTTGCCTGCCGTTCACCATCCCGCCCCAACCCCATCGCTTTTTGCGTGGCCGATTTATTGCAACGGGAAGGCAATGTCCTGCATGTCCGGGGGGTAGAAGCCATAGATGGTACCCCTTTGATAGATGTCAAGCCATATTCCGGCAAACTGGACAGCATTCCCGAAGCCACGACAGGTTGGGCTGACCGGAGCGTGGGCAAGTAGGCTATGGTTGGATCGTCCAATTGTAGATATGAATAAACGGGGAAATATTTGCAACAAAAACAACGGTCAGATATTGAATCAGGATCAAGTAAATTACCCGAAGAAGGGACCGAGAGAAATATCGACGATTCAGAGGAATGTTCAGGAAGATAATCTGCCGAGTCAATATGTGGAATATACGGGGCGGAAAATGGCAATTATCATTGCCCTGGTCTTGCTGACCATCGTTATGGCCATATACGCCATAAATGCCGGATCCGCCGATCTTACCGTGGGCGAGGTGGTCAGGAGCTTGCTGGGCAAGGGTAGCGGCACATCGCAGATCGTTATCTGGAACATCCGTCTACCCCGTATTCTGGCGGCGATCATCGCCGGGGCCGGGTTGGCGGTTTCCGGTTGTGTGATGCAGAATATCCTCAGGAACCCCCTGGCTTCACCGTATACATTGGGGATTTCCCAGGGAGCGGCTTTCGGGGCGGCGTTGGCCATTGTCGTTCTGGGGGCGGGGAGCATACAGAGTTCGGCCAGCGATGCGGTGGTTATCAACAATCCTTACATGGTTACCATCGCTGCTTTCGTCAGTTCCATGGGGGCAACGCTGGTCATCCTGTTGCTAACCAGATTTGTGGGGATAAGCCCGGAGGCCATGGTTCTGGCCGGTGTGGCACTGGGCTCACTTTTTGCGGCGGCGACCACATTGATACAGTATTTTGCCACCGATGTCAAAGTTGCGGCTATAGTGTTCTGGACTTTCGGTGATCTGGGCAGGGCATCATGGCGGGAAGTAAAAATTTTATTTTTGGTCTCGATCGTCGTTTTTATTTACTTCATGTTGCACCGCTGGGATTACAACGCTCTGGACGGTGGGGAGGAGACGGCCAAGGGACTTGGTGTAGCTGTAGATAGGCTCCGATTGGCAGGGATGTTGTTGTCCTCGTTGATTACCTCGGTAGCCGTTGCTTTCATGGGTATCATCGGATTTATTGGTCTGGTTGCACCGCACATGATGAGAAGAATCGTCGGCGGCGACCACCGTTATTTGATTCCGGGGGCCATGCTGATGGGGTGTCTGCTGCTTCTGGTTTCAGATACCTTTGCGCGAACGATAATCAAACCGATTGTACTTCCTGTCGGAGCCATCACCTCGTTCATGGGGGCACCCCTGTTTCTCTATCTTCTTGCAAAGGGGATGAAAAGAAAATGATGCTAACAGTTGACAATATTGAATTCCGTTATCCGAGTAACCAGGTTCTAAAAAATATCAAATTCGAGGTTAAAAGAGGGGATTGCCTGGCCATAATGGGTACAAATGGTGTCGGGAAATCTACCCTGATCAAGTGCATCAATAAAATTCTGGTTCCGCAGCGGGGTATGGTTACCATCGAAAGAGATGATGTGTTCAAGCTGACCCGGCGGGAAGTGGCTAAAAGGATAGGCTATGTGCCCCAGCGGCATGAGGGTGGCCGATTCACTGTTTTTGATGCGGTTATCCTTGGTAGAAAACCACATATCACCTGGGATGTTACCTCGCAGGACCTTGAAATAGTGAACAGGATCATAAAGATGATGGGTCTGGAGCCTTTTTCCCTTCGCTATATCGATGAATTGAGCGGGGGGGAGCTGCAGAAAGTGGTGATCGCGCGAGCGTTGGCCCAGGAACCCAGAGTGATGCTGCTGGATGAACCGACCAGCAACCTTGATTTGAAGAACCAGCTGGACGTGCTCAGGATAATCAGAACGGTAGTCAAAGAACAGCAAATCGTGGCTCTCGTTACCATGCATGACCTGAACCTGGCGATCCGTTTTGCGAACAAATTCATCTTCTTGAAAAAAGGGACCATCTTTGCCGCTGGCGGGTTCGAGATAATCACTCCGGAAAATATTGAAGAGGTCTATGCTGTTCCTGTTGCGGTGGAAGAGTATCACTCCATCCCCGTGGTTGTTCCATTGTAGGACGGGACGGGGAAGACAGCAAAAATTCTGGCAAACTGATTGCAGGAAAAAGCAATGCTGGAGGTGGTTGATAAACAAAAGGTTCAGAGAATGGTTCAAGACCAAACAATATCAAAAAGATGGAGGGAAAATGGTGCGTAGTAAATTTTTGGTTTTGGTACTGGCAATGTCCCTGGTATTGTTGATATCCGGCTTGATGGTTGGATGTAATCCCGAGGAGGAAGAAGTTACGGGTGGGGACACAATTACAGTAGTGGATCTGGCCGGAAGGGAAGTGGAAATTGTTGCCCCGGCAAAGAAAGTGGTTGCTATTGGACCGGGGGCGCTCAGGTTGGTATGTTATGTCAATGGAGCGGAAAAAATTGTGGGGATTGAAGAACTGGAAAAGAACAGTCTCACGGGAAGGGGATATTTCATGGCCAATCCTTCCCTGAAGGATCTTCCCACCATCGGGCCGGGTGGGCCTGACTCTATTCCCGACGCAGAGAAGCTTGTAAGCATTCAGCCGGATGTAATCTTCTCCTGTTTTTTTCTGGACAAGGCCAAGGCTGATGATCTTCAGAACCAGACCGGAGTACCCGTGCTGGCACTGGATTACGGGACGGATTCCACCTTCAGCCAGGAGATAATGGATTCCCTGCAATTGATCGGCAAGGTGACCGGCGAGGAGAAGAAGGCACAGGAAGTTGTTGATTTTCTGAAGGGGTGTTACAAGGATCTGGATGATCGCACCAAGGATATTCCCGATAACGAGAAACCCACGGTTTATGTGGGGGGGCTGAGCATGAAGGGTGCCCATGGGATAGAAAGCAGCTATGTCCAATATCCCCCTCTGAGAGCGGTCAATGCTCGTAACGTTGTTGATGAAGTTGGCAAGGAAGGATCTGTCAGCATTGATCGGGAACAGTTGGTGGTCTGGGACCCGGAAATACTGTTCATCGATGCTGGCGGCCTGCAATTGGTAAGAGACGACTACCAGAAGAATCCGGATTATTACGAGTCGCTTTCCGCCGTCAAGAGTGGAAGGATTTACAGCCTGGTTACCTACAACTGGTACTGGACCAATATTGACACGGCTGTAGCCGATGCCTATTATGCCGGAAAGGTGATCTATCCCGACAAGTTCGAGGACATCGACCCCGTCAAAAAAGCAGATGAGATCTACAAGGCAATGCTTGGCAAGGAAATGTATCAGGAGATGCTCGAGAAGGACGAGGTCTTTGTCGGGTTCAAACAAATATCACTGAATTAGTGCTGCCTGTTTGTTGTGATGGGAAGGGCTGATAGCGGTCCTTCCCATTTTTTATTTTGAACTTGTTTTGCAGTCATGCAATCAGAAGAACATGTACAATTACCGTTTTTCTTGATTACACCGGAATTCCCGGGTGCGGGGTCATTTCCCGTTGTCAACGGTTCCCCGGCGGGCCTGCTCCAGTTTCCTTTGCAGCAGGGGAAGATTGCGGTTGGTGATGATGCCCAGAAGCGTTTCACCGGCCAGGCCGTTTTTGGTTATCAAGGCGGCCTCAAGCTTTTTTTTCTCCACCTGATAGTGGTAGAAATGATCAAGCGCTTCAAAAAGAGATGCATTTTCCGGGATGACGACGAAGTTATCCTCCATCCCGGTGAAAGCAAGAATATCATGGATGGAGGCATTGTCCAGGTCGAGCGTTCTGTCCGCCAAATTTTTTCCCAACCAGCTGATGATCATATGGGAAGTAAGCATCGTAACCACAACATGGTTTTCGATTACGGCTACCTGGGAATAAGTGGTCCTGCTCATTTCCCTGATGGTACGTGAGGCGGAATGAAATATATCGAGGGCCAGCACCTTTCTTTTGAAAAGGGGCATAACTCGCGGTGGATCCAGCAACATGGAAGCGATTTCCTCCAGGGCAGCCACGACCTCATCTGTGGGCTCGGCCAGAACCCGCCCATCGGCGCGATCATGTACAAGAACGTTGCGCAGATCGCTGTATTCCCTCAGATCGAATTTGTAGCGTCTGATGACCGGGTCAATCTTGCTTGCCATATGAACCAGATCATAAAAACGTCGGTGTTCTTTCAGATCGAGCATCTTTTTTATTTCGTTTTCAATCTTCGTGTAGGCAATGAGAAAACGCTCCGAGTTTTTCATCTTCATAGGTATGCAGATGCCTCCATTTCGGGCCAGGGTTCACGCTGTATCGAGGTAAAATATTGTGCAGTAAATTTTGTTCAGGTTAATTACCCTTTAACTTCGAAGCTATCCTGTAATTTGCCTTTCAGTTGATACAATTCGGGAGCAGAGGTGTTTTTTCCTGCAAGACGCGTATTCTTCGGTCGCGGTATAAAACGCCGCTCCCTCAGAATGACAGTATAGTATAGACGGCTCCCTCCCCCCCTGTCATTCCGGGCAAGCGGTGTTTAACAAGAACGCCAACATGAAGCTGCAGAGAAAAATGACAGGTACAATAAAACCACCCCCACTGGATGACAGGTACTGCTTTTTCTCCCGGCATGGAGAATGACACGTTGCACATCTTTTTCGCATCGCGATAAACAAGCGATTCATTTCCATGCTTTCAGGCCGTGGGGGGAATTTTCATGGGCGCGCATCGGTTAAAATCTTTACTTTACTTGATAAAAAAACATTGCATATACTTATTTCATGATATAATTATCTAATGTATAATAAATTCAATAAATTTGATGTTCCGGAAAAGGATTGGAGGAGTGGCGGAATGCAGTGTGATGAAAACCCTTTTTTGTCAGTACAAAATAAAATCAAGGAAATCTGCGATAAACTCGGGTTGGGGGAATCGGTGTACGAATTGCTCAAAGAGCCGGAAAGGATTTTGACCGTTTCTGTCCCCGTACGAATGGACGACGGAAAGACCAGAACATTTATCGGCTACCGCGCACAGCATAATACGGTCATGGGGCCGGCAAAAGGCGGTATCAGGTACCACCCCGATGTCTCTTTGGACGAGATCAAGGCGTTGGCCACCTGGATGACCTTCAAATGTGCCGTGGCCTGTATTCCTTACGGCGGGGGAAAAGGTGGAATAAGCTGTGATCCGACTGAATTGTCTTCCGGGGAACTGGAGAGGCTCACCCGCAGTTACGTGAGGAAAATCGGTGATTTCATCGGGCCTCATAGGGACATCCCGGCTCCGGATGTGGCCACCAATCCCCAGGTCATGGCCTGGATCATGGACGAATTCAGCAAGATCAAGGGTTACAATGTCCCCGGTATTGTTACCGGCAAACCGGTCTATATGGGAGGTTCCCTCGGCAGAAACCAGGCGACAGGCTTTGGAGTATCCATAATCACCAGAAAAGTATGCGAAATCCTTGGAAAGGATATTCAAAAAGCGAGGGTTGCCGTTCAGGGATTTGGAAATGTCGGAAGCCATGCGGCCCTGAACTGTCATGAATGTGGTGTTTCCGTAACCGCTGTTGCCGAATGGGATAAAGAAATCGGCACTTTCGCTTTACACAACAGCAACGGTATCGACATTTCCGAACTGTATCTATACAGGGAACGCGAGGGTACCATTGCCAATTTTCCCGATGCAGAAATGATCAGCATGGAGCAATTCTGGGCTTTGAAAGACATCGATATATTGATACCCGCTGCCATGCAAGGTAGCATCAACGAGAAGGTCGCTGAAATTACCAATGCCAGGGTAATTGTCGAGGCCGCCAACGGGCCGACTGTCCCCGAAGCCGATGAAATATTATCCGGAAGAAATATAACCGTGATACCCGATATTCTGGCCAATTCCGGGGGTGTAATCGTTTCTTATTTTGAATGGGTACAGAACCTGAGCAATTTCTACTGGGATGAAGAAGAGGTCAATACAAAGTTGGAATGCATCATGGCCAAAGCTTTCGAGAATGTTTACAAGTTGGGGGAAGGTTGCAAAACGACGATGAAAGAAGCCGCGTACATGATCGCCATCAAACGCATCTATGAAGCGATGAAGATAAGGGGGATTGTATAGGTTCGGCAATTCTTGAAATAACAATGCAGTTGAAAAAATCGCCGTACGCGGTTGCCGGTGGCCGCTTGCGGCGATTTTCAAATTAAAAAAAGTGATATCATGACTGTTCCCGCTACCCGGGTATCTTTCCGTGTGATACCGGATGCCATACTGCTTGCCGGTGCTGAAATTTCGCCTCAAAACTGTTTCGTTTCGGAAACCGATCGTGCCGATTTCAAAAAAACTGTTTATTCCCCGATCTGCCCAAAGGAAAAAAATGAAAAATATAAAGGATAATATCAAAATTTATAGAATAGTACTAATATTGGGAACAGGGGCACGGAGGCAGGTGTATAGCTATTGGATACCTTTTATTACAATGGATGGCCGATCAGTTATGAGCATATGGGCGGGGGGGAGCCACTGATCTTGCTTCACAATGGTGGTTCTTCTCATTTCATATGGAGCGAGGTCATGCCCTGGCTCTCCGGGGACTATGAAATGTTTGCATTCGATTTGCTGGGGTATGGGGCATCAGCCAAACCGGGTACAGGCTATACCCTGAATAATTATATCGATTTTCTTGCCGCATTCATCGATGAGCATGAACTGGCACCGGTCAATCTCGTTGGAAACTGCATGGGCAGCTCCATGTCTCTTGGATTTGCCTTGCGTTACCCGGAAAAAGTGCGGGGTATCGTATTGATAAACCCCCTTACCGAGGCCACGTTCCTGGCCGGCTATATGGGGCCATTGCTGCGCATGCGGAAAATAGTGCCTTCGTTTGCCAGGATGATTTACAGCATTCTAAGAAAAGTCAGGTTGAATAACTGGCTGGCGGCACAGGTCGTTAATTTTCAGACAGGAACCTGCGGGAAATCCCGGAAAATACATAAAACACCGGAGCTATGCGCTTGCTTTACCAGCGATGGCCAGATGGATTCACTCATAGGGGTTTTTGATGATTTGATGAACTTCTCGTTCCTCGATCATCTTGAGCCAGGCCGCGATTTTCCACCAGTATGTACGGTCTGGGGGTTGCAGAACAAAGTGCTGTCACCAAGAGCCGGTCGGAAATTGAATAAAACACTTCTACCGCAACGGGAAGAATGGCTCAAAGGATGCGGGCATCTGCCCATGTTGGAAAAGCCCGAGCAGGTTGCCGGTATAATCAAGGATTTTTTGGTCAGCTGTGCTGATCCCGGTACACAAAGAACATCAAACGATGGGGAGGTATTGTCATGAAGGTATTTCCGGACGACATCTTCAATCTTGCTGAAATCGTACTTGATGTAGCTCGAAAAGATCCGGAACGCATTGCCGTCATCGATCTGGATGGTCGTGATTCCCGGGGAAAGCGCCGTTACAAACGTTACACATACAGGGAACTCTCTGCCGATGCTGAAGCTGTGGCCCCGGGTCTTCGGGAAATGGGTATTGCCGAGAGGACACGTATCGTGTTCATGGCCCCTCCAAGCTATGAGGCCTGTGTGATGGGGGTGGCCCTGACCCGTGTGGGAGCCATGACGGTATGGATCGATACCGGTGTGGGGTATTTTAACATCGCGGAGCGCCTGGGAAGGGTTGGCATAGAGGCCTTTTTCGGCCTCCCCATAGCACATCTGGGCCGGATTGTCTTCGGCTGGGGACCACGTTCACTGCGCAAGCTGGTTGTTACCGGCAAGCCAGGTTTTCCGGGAGCGCATACGGTCGAATCGTTGCGTCGGAAAGCCCCGGTAAATCCCGCGCCTCCGGCGGTGAGTCCCGACGACCCCGTAGCCATTCTCTATACTACCGGCAGCACGGGGCCGGCCAAACCGACGCTTTACCTGCAGAGAACCTTCTGTGATCTATTCCGGGGTGCTCACTACAGCTGGCGTTTTGACCTGGAGAAGGAAATCCCCGTGGATTTTGCTGTTTTCCCGGCATTTCTGTTCATTCCCATCAGTGCCGGCGGTACCATGGTCGTTCCCCCGATCAACTTCGTGCGCCAGGGGCCGGCAGATGTCGACCCCCGGGCTCTTGTCGAGGTGATCAATGATTGTGGTGTCAAGTCAATGTTCGGTTCCCCGGTCCTTCTTGAAAATATGGGACGCTATGCACTAAAAAACGGTATCAAAACGCCATCACTGAAACATGTGGTCGGCGCCGGGGATATCATCAAGGGCCATGTGGAAAAATTGCTACTTGAAATGATGGATCCCGCGGGAGAGGTGTTTTCCAATTACGGTGCAACCGAAGCAATGCCTTCAACAGAAATGGGTGCCAGGGAAACCCTGGCGGAAACCTGGAGTAAAACAGACCAGGGGAGCGGTGTCTGTGTGGGGCGCCCACTTCCCGGGGTCGAATTGCGTATCGTTTCCATCGTCGACGGAGTGATAGAAACCATGGATCAAGCCGAGGTGCTGGATGTGGGAAAAATCGGTGAGATACTGGTTCGGGGTAAACATATCAGCCCTTCCTACTACAACGAGGACGAGAGCACCTTGAAAAACAAGGTACAGGACAAAGACGGCGGATTCTGGCATCGCCTTGGCGATACCGGCTACATCGATGAAAAAGGCCGCCTGTGGGTTTGTGGCCGTGTAGGCCATCGGGTCAAAACCGCGGATGGACCCGTTTTCCCCTTGACCTGCGAGGCGGTTTTTGACACGCATCCCAAGGTGAAGCGTAGCGGGCTGGTGGGCGTACCGGGGAAGGGTGGACAGATACCCGTGATCTGTATTGAATTGAAACCCGAGTATCGATCAGCCAATCTCGATGCCCTCCGCAAGGAACTTCTTGCCATGGCTGCCAGAAACGATGTAACCTCTTGCATACGTTACCTGTTGTTCAAATCTCGCCTGCCCCTTGATCCCCGCCATAACTCCAAGATAGAAAGGCCACTTCTGGCCAGATGGGCAACCAGGCAGTTCAAGAAGGAACGGCATGTACCTGTCTCCATCAAGCAAGTAGATGCGGTTGAGAGGCCCATGTGATGCGTCATCGGAATGAAACATGTTTGAAGGGCACCCCGTTGCTGCTTCCTCGTTTGAAAGATAGCGGCAACGGCCCTTCTTGCCCGGTGCGGGATATGCCAAATCGGGCGGGGTCTTTCCGGCGTGAATCCTGCTACCCTTTTTTCAGGAACAATTTCTCGATCAGATCGACGATGCCCACGCTGTCGTCCGCATCAAATTCCGGCACCCCGATGCCCAATGGCTGATCGGTAACGACAGCAAACAGCTCTTCCTTTTCGCAGAGAAGCGTATCGGATATAACCGAGCGGAAAACCTCTATTTTGGGTTTATCTTGCCTTTTGTAGCCTTCGGTGATGATCAGATCGATATGGTCCAGTTTTGCGGCGATTTCATCCAGCGTTTTTTCCTCTTCAACATTTTCCATGATGGCTATTTTCCGGGGCGAGGAGATGACCACGATATCAGCACCTGCCTGGGCATGTTTCCAGGTATCTTTTCCGGGCTGGTCGATGCTGAAGCCGTGCACATCGTGTTTGACAGTGGCTATCCTGTATCCTCTTTTCTTCAATTCGGGTAGCAGTTTTACCAGCAGCGTTGTTTTTCCCACATTCGATTTGCCTACCACGGAGATAATCGGTATCATTTTGTTTTATCCCATCCTTCCTGCATGATTATTTTCACCTTGCTTCCTGATTTCAAAGGTCCCGTTCCGGCAGGTATCTCGATCAGCACATTGCCGGCAGCCATGGAACATAAGATGCCCGCATTTTGCCCGGTCAACGGTTCAACATGCCAGTTGCCGTCCTTCCAGGTGGCAATACCTCTCAAAAAGCGTCTCCGGGAATTTGTTTTGGGAAAGGGATCGGCAAGTACCCCTTCCATTTCCAGTGGACAGAACTGTCCCCATCCGCCGATATAACGGATCAGCGGTTGCCCCAGGAGCGCGAAAGATATCGATGCTGCACCAGGATTTCCCGGAAGACCCAACAGCCCCTTTCCCTTCCGGATGGCCCCCACCGTCGCCGTGCCGGGGCGGATGTCAATTTTGCGGAACAGGATTTCTGCCCCCATTTTTTTGAAGGCATCATTGATGAAATCATAATCACCCGTGGAGGCACCGCCCGTGGTGATTATCATATCCGATTCTTCGAGGGCCATTGCCAACTTTTCTTCCAGCTGTGCCGGATTGTCGGCCAGCGTGACCGGATTGTGCGGAATACCCCCTGTTTCCCCGACAGCAGCTACGAGATAATAAAGATTGCTGTTGCGGATTTTTGCAGGGTTCAGGGGTTGGCGGATATCGACCAATTCATCCCCCGTACTGACAATGGACACCCGGGGTTGGCGGAACACCCGGGGATTGGCATGGCTCATGGCGGCCAGTATGCCTGCTGCCCCGGGGGTGATCACTTTTCCCCTGTGCAAGCCCACCTTACCCTTTGCAATATCTTCTCCGGCCAGGCCAATATTCAAACCGGGCAGGCAAGGTTGTTTTACCCCTACCCGATTATTATCTTGCAGCACAACATCTTCGAAACGGACAACAGCATCGGCTCCTTCAGGAATGGGGGCCCCGGTCAATATTTTGGTAGCAGTTCCCGGGGAGAGGGGATACCCGGGGAGGTGGCCTGCTCGCACTTCCTCGAGCACCCTGAACCAACAAGGGTGTTCCGGGGTGGCTTCAACAGTATCTTCTGCCCGGAAAGCATACCCATCCATGAGAGAACGATCGAAATGGGGAATATCGTTCCGGGCATGAACATCTTCGGCCAGCACCCTGCCCCCGGCCTGCTCGAGAGGGATCGGTTCTGAAGGTAGCACTGCCAGTGAATCAAGGAACAGTTGCCGGGCCGTTTCCAGCGGTATCAACGCAGATTCGGTCAAATAATTCCCTCCTTGCAGGACAGGTAATCGAGAAAAGGAACAGTTGCCGGACCGATTCGTGGTGGCCATGCCTATCCCCGGTCAAATTGTATTTGGTGCTTTCACGGCAGCCAAAGGTGTTAAAATTCTGGAGCAAGTATAGCAATACTCTGTCCTGGATGTCAACTGAATCCGATGCGATGTTGCTATGTGTAGTGATGGCGGTGTAATGGCACTGGATTTCCGCGGCAGCAAGGGGAAAGGGGTTTTGATGGGGGGATTCTTCGGTCGCGGCAGAAAACGCCGCTCCCTCAGAATGACAGTATAGTATAGACGGCTCCCTCCCCCCTGTCATTCCGAGCAAGCGGTGTTTAACAAGAACGCCAACATGAAGCTGCAGAGAAAAATGATGCAGAAACGGTAACAACAGGGTGAAAGAATAGTGCCGCGAGGAATCTCGGGCAGGGGGAACTGGTCGTCTGTTACACCAACATATGGGGGCGGGGAAAAGATTAAAACCAGGAACCAGTTTATGCCGATAGTAAGGGGGGCTTGAGAAGGGGATTCTTCGGTTGCGGCAGAAAACGCCGCTCCCTCAGAATGACAGTATAGTATAGACGGCTCCCTCCCCCCTGTCATTCCGAGCAAGCGGTGTTTAACAAGAACACCAACATGAAGCTGCAGAGAAAAATGATGCAGAAACGGTAACAACAGGGTGAAAGAATAGTGCCGCGAGGAATCTCGGGCAGGGGGAAGCAATTGCGGCCTGGCCAACATTTGATGTTACATGATATGTGGCGCAACATTGACACCCATTGAATCAAGATGCTATAATTTCCCTTCAGAACGGCAAATCAAGGCCTTTTTATTTTCGTATCCCACCAGTCCCATACTGACAGGGCTGATTTCAGATTTCAGGAAGCCAGAAGCCCCGTAAGGGTCCCGGCGGTAGAATTGTCATGCCATTGTTAAAGATCTGAACAGGAACATATTGACTAAATCAGGAGTTGAACAGGAAGATGAAAGAAAAGGATTTTTATGAGGAATTGATCGCTCGATTCACGGAGTTGATCCACAAACATGATCTGCAGAATGAGACCATTGAAGTCAGCGGCAGGGTCCTGAAACCCGATGAAGCGATCGGAACCCCCACGAGAGAGGATTTCCCCCTGCTGAAAGGAAAGGAAAAGCTGATGGAAGCCGAATTCAAAGGTGCCAAGGGTCAGGCTTTCACGGATATGCCGGAAAATTTTTCCGGCACCCTTCAGGAAATTGTTAACAGGCCTTTGGATACGAACTATGACCGGGCCGTTCTGATATCCAGTATCAATGCGGTTTGCAACTACCTGGGCATTTCCAGGAACAATGTTCACTGCAAGGATGAAGAACCGGAAGAGTGCGCCGCAAGCATGGCTGCGCAGATAGAGGAAGAATTCGGCTCCCCGCGGATTGCCTTTGTCGGCTATCAGCCGAGTATGATCCAGGCGCTTGCCGGCAAATTCACCATCAGGGTGGTGGATCTGGATGAGGATAATATCGGATCAGTCAAATACGGCGTAGAAATCGAAGATGGTAGAAAGGATACGGAGGAAGTACTGGAATGGTGTGATCTGATCGTGGCCACGGGGAGCACCATTGCCAACAAGAGCATCACCAATTTTATCGGTGAGAAACCGGTGATTTTTTATGGAACGACGATTTCCGGGGCTGCCGCGCTGATGGGATTGAGAAGGTTTTGCGCCAAAAGCATGTAGAGCAGGCGGCAGGAGTTGCCGGTAGCATGAAAAGAGAAAACGATTGAGGGCGCTAATCCGGTGATATCGGCTGCTGAAGACGGATTTCAAAGCCCCCGGGAAAAGGGAAAAATGTTTCCGAAGCATGATGCATGCAGGATATTCATGCGCATATGTCGAATACAGAACCGATTGGAAAAATGAAGACGAAGGTCGACAGTATTGTAAATCACTCTGAGCCCCTACACCTAAACTCTCAGTAGCAAAGGTGTACTGGCCGGTAGGGTGTGGCAGGAAACTGCGGCGCCTCCCATTCTTGGAAAGGAGTGTAAAGATGCGAGTTGAAATAACCGGAAAAACTTGAACAAGTGCTCCGGTTATTTTTAGTATAGGGAGCCGATCGGTGTGATCCGGGCCCGGGCTGTCATTTTTTGCCCTACATATATTGTTTATCGCCGGAATGTGCTGCATCAGCAGTCATCACCCTCGTCTTCATTGAAAGGAGCTGATTGTCAAAAAAACGACCCGGTTATTTTCAGGATAGATATATCCTGGCGAAAACGTAACGTCATGACTTTACCAAACTTGATCGAAAAAACACGATATTGGGGATCAAAAATAAATTGGAGGGATCAGTCAAATGAAAAAAAGTCATATATTGTATTCCATCAGTGCCCTGGCTCTGATTCTGGCCATGATCATGGCCCCGATCGGCTGTGCGCCGGAAGAAGCCGAAGAAATGGAACCGGTCACATTGAATCTTTCGGTGGCCGCCAGTCTTACCGATGCCATGGAAGAAATCGGGGAACTTTACAAGGAAGAAAATCCCCATGTAAACATCGAGTTCAATTTCGGTTCTTCAGGTGCTCTGCAGCAGCAGATCGAACAGGGGGCCCCGGCGGATATTTTCATGTCGGCAGCTTCCAAGCAGATGAATGAACTCCAGGAGGGGGGTTTACTGCTGGACGACACCAGGATTGACCTGCTGCAGAATGAACTGGTTCTGGTGGTTCCCAAGGGTTTTACCGCAATCAGCGAATTCACGGATCTGACCAAGGAAGAGATCGAACTCGTCGCCATCGGTGACCCCGAATCGGTCCCGGCGGGCAAATATGCCCAGGAAGCGTTCACCACGCTGGGTATCTGGGATGAGCTGGAAAGTGGCGGAAAACTCATGTTGGGCAAGGACGTCCGCCAGGTACTGGGTTACGTGGAAACCGAAGCGGTTCAGGCCGGAGCGGTTTACCGCACCGATGCCCAGATCTCCGACAAAGTGGATGTGGCAGCAGTTGCCCCCGAAGATTCTCATGATCCGGTGACTTACCCGGTTGCGCTGATCAAGGATAGCCCGAATGAGGAAGAGGCAAAAGCGCTGCTCGATTATCTGGCTGGAAATGAAGCCGGCAAAGTGTTTGAAAAGTACGGCTTCAAAACGTTGCAGTAGTTATGAAGAGCAAGTAGAAAAAATACCGCCAACACTGCTCCTCTCCACCACGGAGAGGGGCAGGGTGGGCGGAGTGGCCGGATCCGTCCCGGCATGGTACAAAACAAGGACAGAGAAAAATTACTGACAGGACAAGTGAAGATATTTATGCCCGAGCTTGATTTTGTTCCAGTATGGATTTCATTAAAAACCGCTTCCGTATCCACATTTATTGCTTTTTTCCTGGGGATCGCCTCTGCCCGCTGGATGGCTTCCTACCAGGGGAAAAACAAAGTGTTCAGGGATGTTCTTGATGGGTTGTTCACCCTTCCCCTGGTCTTGCCTCCCACGGTGCTCGGTTTTGGGCTCCTGTTACTGTTTGGAAAGCATGGCCCCCTGGGGAAACTTTTTCTCAAGATGGGGACCACGGTCATTTTTTCCTGGTGGGCCACGGTCATTGCTTCCACCGTGGTGGCTTTCCCGCTGATGTACCAGACAACTCGCGGGGCGTTCGAACAGATCGAACCCAACATCGAAAATGCAGCCCGTACACTCGGAGCCTCGGAATGGAGTGTATTCTGGCGGGTGACCGTACCCATGGCCTGGCCGGGGATAATGGCCGGAATAATACTCTCCTTTGCCCGATCTCTGGGTGAATTCGGGGCAACCCTGATGCTTGCCGGCAACATACCCGGCAAAACACAGACCATTCCCCTGGCGATATATTTTGCGGTGGCGGCGGGGAACAACGAGAAGGCACTGCTATGGGTAGCCGTGATCCTGGTCATTTCGATGACATCCATATTTTTGCTCAATTACTGGAAGCGCAATGTTCATACATATATAAAACAATGATTTTCCGGGGGGAAGGCAATTGTTCGAGGTCAAAATAAAAAAGACGCTGCCCGGGTTCAGCCTGAAGGTTTCCTTTTTTATCAATCGGGAGATACTTTCCATTGTGGGGCCTTCCGGCAGCGGCAAGAGCATGACCCTGCAATGTATCTCCGGACTGATGAAACCCGACGAGGGATATATCAATATCAACGGGAGGGTCCTCTACGATTCCGAAAATGGCCTCGACATCCCCTCGCAGGAGCGGAAGATCGGCTATGTATTCCAGAATTATGCCCTCTTTCCCCATCTGACCGTTTACGACAACGTTGCTTTCGGCATCTCCCGGCAGGACCGTGCCCGCATGGACGACCGGGTCTGTTACCTGCTGGGCAAGATGCACCTGAGTGATTTCAAACATCGCTATCCGCGCCAACTTTCCGGAGGTCAGCAGCAGCGGGTAGCGCTGGCGCGGGCACTGGCTCCCGAGCCAGAAATATTGTTGCTGGACGAGCCTTTTTCGGCGCTGGACACCCAGGTCAGGGGAGAACTGGAACGGGAACTGTTGAGCATACACGAATTCTACAAGGGCAGCATCATCTTTGTTTCTCACAATCTCGATGAGGCTTACCGGCTGAGTTCGCAGATCGCCGTGTACGATGCCGGCCGGATCCTGCAACTGGCCCCCAAAAATGACCTGATCAATGCACCGGTAAACAGGACCGTGGCTCGATTGACCGGTGCCAGGAACCTGGCCGAGGGCGTGATAGAAAACATTGAAGATGGCCAGGCTACCGTGATGGTTGGGGAATGGAATGAAAGGTTCGAGGTGGGCCTGCCTCCCACACATAGATATTGCCGGAACCAGAAAGTCACGATCGGGATCAGGCCCGAGTATATACAGATCGAGGAGCCATCCCTGGGCAATCCACTCCGGGTGACGGTGGTGGAGGCGGTGGATGGCGTTTCTTCCTATAGCTACTGCTTTCGAGTTGCCGAAGGTTCGGAAAAGGATTACCACCTTGAGGCCGAAGTTTGCAAGATGATGGCCCCCTTCATACCTGCCGGCGAAACCTGTTGCCTGCAGCTACCCTCCAACCGTATCTTCATCATTGACCAGTAGAAAAATAGTTTGGAGCATGCCCTTTTTCTTCTATCACGGGTATAGTACCTGTCTTGCTATGGAAGTAAACGAACTCCAGCATAAATATGCACCCGGAAGAAACGATTTCCATTTATCGTGGTGCGGGTAACGCGTGGAAATTCAGAGGGAACCTTTTATACTATACTGTCACTCGGGGGGAACTGTTTGCACTGAACTGTCATTCTGAGGGAGCGGCGTTTTATGCCGTGACCGAAGAATCCCCTCCTCAAATACACCTTGCTATCGGCATAAACTGGTTCCTGGCTTTTATCTTTTCCCTCTGCCATATGTTGGTGTAACAGGCGACCGCTTGCCTCTGCCCGAGATTCCTCGCGGCGCTATTCTTTCACCCTGTTGTTACCATTTCCATATCATTTTTCTCTGCAGCTTTATGTTGGTGTTCTTGTTAAACACCGCTGGCTCGGAATGACAGGGGGGAGGGAGCCGTCTATACTATACTGTCATTCTGAGGGAGCGGCGTTTTCTGCCGCAACCGAAGAATCCCCTTCTCAAATACACCTTGCTATCGGCATAAACTGGTTCCTGGCTTTTTTCTTTTCCCCGCCGCCATATGTTGGTGTAACAGACGACCGCTTGCCCCTGCCCGAGATTCCTCGCGGCGCTATTCTTTCACCCTGTTGTTACCGTTTCCGCATCATTTTTCTCTGCAGCTTTATGTTGGTGTTCTTGTTAAGCACCGCTTGCTCGGAATGACAGGGGGGGAGGGAGCCGCAGGCGGCCGAAGAATCCCCCATTCGATCCCCTCCACCCTATTACCAGAGAAATAAGATGTACAACCTGTCATTCAGGGGGGAACCGTTTGCAATATGCTGCCATTCAGGGGAGCGGTGGTGTTTGCTGCGACCGGAGAATCCCCTGGTCGATCCTCTCTCCCCAGCTGCCGGAACAGAGCAGCGTGATGTGCCCACCATTTGGATAAATCTGATTCCTAGGTGATATCTTGAATCCCCGCATTTTTTCTGATGGCATTTTCGTTGCTTTCAATCTGCTCATCGATGACATCATCCAGATTTTTGATGCTTCTGGTTAAATCATCGATATATTCTAAAATATTTCTTGCTAAAAACTTGAGTGTCGGGGAAAAAACACCTTCCATAGCAAGAAGAAGCGCTTCCCTTTTTTCTTTCATGGAATGGTGAATCAAAGAATCAATATTTGATTCGTCGACTTCACCAATCAGTGCCTGCTCAAGCATCTTGCGGCTGCTTACACCGTTCAGATCAGAAACAAATGAGCTCAACTTTATATTGGCGCCCTCCAGGGTCTTTTCTAAACGGTTGATTTCTCTGGAACGTTCATCAATCATGTTTTTGCGGTAACGCACCACTTCTCTCAATTCCCGCTGTTCTTTGTTTGGAACGTAGCTAC